>DVIO01000168.1 GCA_018711205.1 Candidatus Avamphibacillus intestinigallinarum
ACCTTAATAAACAAGGTTTTAATTCAAATGAGATAGAAAAAAATTATAATTTTTTAATAAAAGGTATTGTATATTTATACTTTAATATGTATAATGATACCATAAGTTGATTCGGTGCTCCCGAAATGGGATGTATAAACAAAGAGGGGGATTTTAAAATGGCTAATAAAAAAATTGTACTTGCATATTCTGGTGGTTTAGATACTTCTGTTTCAATAAAATGGCTTCAAGAAAAATGTGGTTATGATGTAATTGCTCTAGCAATTGATATGGGTGAAAATAAAGACTTAGAAACGGTTCGTCAAAAAGCATTAGATGTTGGAGCTGTCAAAGCTGTTGTGATTGATGGTAAACAAATGCTAGCCGATGATTATTTAATGCCTGCATTAAAAGCAAATGCTTTATATGAAGGGAAATATCCAGTATCTTCTGGGTTGAGTAGACCTTTAATTGCTAAATTACTTGTTCAAGTAGCGGAAGAAGAAGGTGCGATTGCTGTCGCACATGGCTGTACTGGTAAAGGAAACGACCAAGTTCGTTTTGAAGTATCGATTAAAGCATTGAATCCAGATTTAATTGTCGAAGCGCCTGTCCGTGAATGGGGTATGACAAGAGATGAGGAAATTGCTTATGCTAAAGAGAAAAATATTCCAATTCCAATCGATTTAGATAATCCATTCTCAATTGATGCAAACATTTGGGGAAGAGCATGTGAAGCAGGTGTCTTAGAGAACCCGTGGAACGTTGCACCTGAGGAAGCATTTGATTGGACGAATCCAGTTGAAAACACACCAGATGAAGCTGAGTATGTAGAAATCTCATTTGAGCAAGGGATTCCGACACAAATCAATGGTCAAGATATGAATATTGTCGATATCATTGAATATTTAAATGAAGTAGGCGGTAAACATGGTGTTGGTAGAATCGATCACATTGAAAACCGTTTAGTTGGGATTAAATCAAGAGAAGTGTACGAAACACCAGCTGCATCTATTTTAATTAATGCCCATCAAGAAATGGAATTCATTACGTTAACACGTGAAGAAGGTAAATTCAAAGTTAAAATTGAACAAGAATATGCAGAGCTTGTATATAATGGCTTATGGTATTCGCCATTACGTAAAGCATTGGATGCGTTCATTAATGAAACGCAAAGCCGTGTAACTGGAAAAGTTTGCGTAAAATTATTCAAAGGAAATCAAACTGTGATTCAACGTCAAGCAGCTTATAGTATGTATAATGAACAACTGGCAACTTATGAAAAAGGTGATATGTTCGATCATAATGCTGCAGTTGGCTTTATCAAACTTTGGGGACTTCCTACAGAGATTTATGCTCAAAATACAAAGAAGTTAAACGATGCGAATAAAGTAAATCAATAATGGTATTCCCTTTGTATAGACCATCAAATGATATGTTAGACGCTTGTCTCTTATCTATGTTTGATGGTCTTTATTTCTACATATTCTAATCATGAAAAGAGGTTTTTACATTGTCAAAATTATGGGGCGGACGTTTTACAAAGCAAACGGATAAGTTGGTTGAGGAATATACAGCTTCAATCCAATTTGATCAAAATCTTGTGCATGAAGATATTGAAGGAAGCATTGCTCATGTGTCGATGCTTGAAGCTTGTCAGATCATTACAAAAGAAGAAAAAGAGAAGATTGTAAATGGATTAGCAGCTGTACAGAAAAAGGTTGATAAGGGAGAAGTAGAATATTCTGTTGAAAACGAAGACATTCATATGAATATTGAAAAGTTATTGTTAGACGAAATTGGTACAGTCGGCGGGAAATTACATACAGGTAGAAGTCGAAATGACCAAGTGGCAACAGATTTTCATTTGTATGTTCGGAAGCAAACTGAGAATATGATTGAACTACTGACTGAAGTGCAACGTTCTATCGTCATTCAAGCTGAAGCACATACAGATACGATTATGCCTGGTTATACACATCTACAAAGAGCACAACCTGTATTATTTGCCCATCATCTACTTGCATACTTTTGGATGTTTGAGCGTGACAAACAAAGATACGAAGATAGCTTAAAACGGGTTAACTGGTCACCATTAGGAGCAGGGGCATTAGCCGGAACAACATTCCCGATTGATCGCGAATACACAAAAGAGGCTTTAGAATTCACACAAATTTATCCAAACAGTATGGATGCTGTGAGTGATCGTGATTTTGCTGTTGAATTTTTATCGATTAGTTCTCTTGTGATGACACATATTTCAAGAATCTCTGAAGAGCTTGTCAATTGGTCCAGCCAAGAATTTCAATTTATTGAATTAGATGATGCTTTTTGTACAGGTTCAAGCATTATGCCACAAAAGAAAAATCCTGACGTGCCAGAATTGTTACGTGGTAAGACAGGCCGTGTGTATGGAAACTTGGTTGGCTTGTTAACCGTCTTAAAAGGGTTACCCCTTGCTTATAATAAAGACATGCAAGAAGATAAGGAAGGTGTCTTTGATACGGTGAAGACATTAGATGGTGGGCTACGCTTACTAGCACCAATGCTGAAAACGATGCAAGTGCATACAGATAATATGTATAAAGCTGTGGCTCATGATTATTCTAATGCAACGGATATTGCAGACTATTTAGCAGTCAAAGGATTACCGTTTAGAGAAGCACATGAAGTCATTGGAAAAATTGTTTTATATGCGATTCAAAAAGATCAATTCTTACTTGATTTGACATTAGATGAATATAAACAATTTAATCCATTATTTGAAGAAGATATCTTCGAAAAGCTGGATCCAAAACATGTTGTGAAAGCTCGGAATAGTGCTGGTGGCACAGGGCATAAACAAGTTGAAAAACAATTACAAATGGCGAAAGACCTTCTTTCATAATGGATCTAGTGGATGCATTTCATTAAAAATGGAATGCATCTTTTTGTTTAAAGCACCCTAAAATAGGTAATAGTTTTAGGATTAAGTAATCCAGAAGGGTGGCTTATAAATGAACATTACGAAAGCATTAAAAGATTTGAAGCAAGCGGAAAAACAAACGACCAATAAAATATTCTCAATGTATTTAAATACAGATCCACGTGATTCCGACCAACAAGGGAATAAGTGGAAGATTAATCTGAAGAATGGTTTACGTAATTTTGAACAATATGTAATGGATTCTAATGATAAAGAGGAATTAGAACAGTTTACTCAAGTGAAAAAACGCGTGTTAGATTATATCGGAGAGGTAGAAACGAATTTACGTAGAGGTGTGATCATCTTTGCAAGTGCGGATCAATCTGTTTGGTTTGCAGAACGTGTCCAAGTTAGGTTAACATCAGAATTTGACTGGATGGATACGGCAAATATAGAACAGTTAGAAGCATTACAAGAACGATATCCAAAGTCTGGTTTGATTTTAGTCCAACAAAATGAAATCAAAATTATCGAAACTGAAATGAATGAAATTGAAAATGTGAAGCATTATGAGCTTGATTTAGAAACGGATGATTGGAAACAAAAATTAGGTCCACAAAAAGTACGGGGTCAGATGGAGCCAGGTGCACATAATTTACAAGTCGATCGATTTAACAACCGCTATGAAGCAAACCAACAACGCTGGTATAAGAGTATTGCACCTCGTATTGATAAAGGGGCCAAAGAGGGTGAATGGAAACGCATTTACGTACTCGGTGAGAAATCAGCTGCGGAGGAAATTAAAGAACAAATGAATAAAACGGTCGATGACGTCATTCATAAAAATATGTTGAACCATGATGAGAATGAAGTCATTTCAGAAGTGTTTCTATAAACATAAAAGCGAGTTTAAAGTTATGAAAACTTTGAACTCGCTTTTAAAATATTATATATGATTTTGATCAGCAATTATTTGTCTATTATGAGCACTCTGGACATAAACCATAAACCTCGAATTTATGATCTTCAATTTGGAAATTTGCCAGCGACTGTCCTAAATCATCCATTGGACATAAGTCAATTTCCTTTGTGTTGCCACATATTCTACAAATAAAATGGTGGTGATGCCCATGCTGACACGTAATTTGGAAATGTTTTTCTCCGTTTAATTCAGTTGCTTCCAGTATGCCAAGATCCACATATAGATGTAAGTTACGATAAACGGTATCATAACTAATCCCTTTATAATGCAGCGCCATAAATGAAGTCACTTCTTTTGCTGTTCGATATCCACCTGCTTTGATGAAAAAGTCAATAATTGCTTTTCGTCTAGCCGTTGTTTTATAGCCATGATCTTTTAACAATTGAATGGATGATTCGATATTCATCGAATAACCCTCCTTTTTTTATTCGCCTCTAAGATCTTATTCAAACTTAGAATGATTAATAAAATGAAAATTGATATCACGACAATGGTGCCACCTGGCGGGATATTGAAATAATACCCACTAATCAACCCACCGATGACGGCAATTTCTCCTAAAACGATTGAAATGACAACCATTTGTTTAAAGCCCTTCGCTAGGCGCATAGCACTTGCGACGGGTAAGGTCATTAACGCAGACACGAGTAAAACCCCAACAATTCGAATAGAAGCCGCAATGACAAGTGCTGTTAAAATAATGAAGAGAAAATGAATGCGTTTAGCATGAATACCAGAAACGGTTGCATGCTCTTCGTCAAATGAAAGAGCAACAAGTTCTTTATAAAAGATTAAAATAATTGCAAAAACGAGCACGGCAATCACTAAAATCGTATATAAATCGTTTTGACCGACAGCAGAAACAGAACCAAATAAATAATTAAATAAATCATTATTAAAACCGTTGGCTAGCGAAATGAAAATAACACTTAGTCCAACACCACCAGATAAAATAATTGGAATACCGAGTTCTTGATAGGCTTTATAAACACTTCTTAGTTTTTCGATTAGTAAAGAGCCGATTACGGAAAAACCAAGTCCACCATAAAAAGGTGTAATGAGAGGGATAGCAAATCTCTTTTCAATTAATAAACCGAACGCAATACCGGCCAACGTTACGTGAGAGAGTGCATCCGCTAATAAAGAAAGTCTACGAACGACGATAAATGACCCGAGTAAGGGAGCGATGATACCAATTAATATACCGGTGAAAAATGTATTTCGTAAAAAGTCTAATTGCAAAATATCTTGTAGCATATACGCACTCCCTTATTGATGATTATGCTGTACCAGATTAACTGGATGGCCATATAAATTTGATAATTCAGTATCTGTTAATGCATTATATTTATCTGTATCACCGTGAAAATGTAATTTTTTATTTAGACAACAAACTTGATCGACATGTTGTGTCATCGTCCCGACATCATGTGTGACAAGCAGTAGTGTAATGCCTTTATTTCGATGTAAATCATGCAATAATTCATAAAAAATTTTAATGTTTTTTTGGTCAATTCCGACTGTTGGTTCATCTAAGATTAAGAATTCAGGATTGGAGACAAGAGCCCGAGCGATAAACACACGTTGTTGTTGTCCCCCTGATAAGTCACCGATGTTTTGGTGCATGTATTCCAGCATGTCCACTTGTTTTAACGCATGTTTGACTTTTTCTTTATGTTTTTGCTTGAAGAATTTAAAGTAACCAATTTTAGCGGTAAGCCCCATTGAGACAACTTCAAAAACAGTTGCCGGAAAACCGCGATTGAACGCATTCGACTTTTGTGAGACGTAGCCGATTTTATGCCAATCCTTGAATTTTTCAATTGGTTGTCCGAATAATTCAACAGAACCTGTATCTGCTTTTAAGAGGCCGAGAATAATGCGAATTAATGTCGTTTTACCCCCACCATTCGGACCCATGAGGCCCATAAAGATCCCTTTTTCGATATCGAGGTTTACATGATCTAAAACGATCTTATCTTCATAAATAAAATTGACATCTTTTAAAGACACAAGGTTCGTCATATCATCACTTCCTTTTTATTTGGTGGCTTTGTCTAATACTGATAAATTATGTTTCATCAATGTAATATAATCTTGTTT
The DNA here is from genome assembly GCA_018711205.1 of Candidatus Avamphibacillus intestinigallinarum. GTDB lineage: Bacteria > Bacillota > Bacilli > Bacillales > Amphibacillaceae > Avamphibacillus > Avamphibacillus intestinigallinarum. The sequence continues at coordinate 5,970 of DVIO01000168.1, forward strand.
TTTCTCAATATCGTTGTCGGTTAGCACTTCAAGATTATGCAGTTTTAATGGCTTTGCACCAATATGCTCTTGAATGATTTTTGTTACACGATCTTTTCCGTTTTGTTCAAATAGCACATATTGAATTTGATGTTTTTTAGCAGTTTTCGTAATCTTGGATAGTTCCTTTTGAGAAGGTTCTTTTTCAAACATGCCATTTACGGCAATTTGTTTTATGCCGTATCGATTTTCCCAATAACCGTACGCTGCATGTGCAACGAGAATATGTTTGTCTTTTTTAGGTTGTAAGGTTTCGGAAAATTGTTTATCTAATGAAGTGAATTTTTTTGTTAAATTGTTCAGATTCTTTTTGTATAATGATTCATGATCAGGATATAATTCGACTAATTGTTCATAAACCATATCTGCAATGGTTGTCATCCGATCTGGATCTAACCACACATGTGGATCATAGTCACCATGGTCATGTTCAGCTTCATGTGTATTGTCAGTATTTTTAAGAAATAGTTCTTTATTTTTTCCGATTTCTAAAAAATTAAGGTCTTGTTGTTCTAAAGTGTTTACGAGTGTATCAGTAAAACTCTCTAACCCAGAACCGATATAAAATAAACCGTCACTTTTAGCGATATTGGCAATTTCCTTCGATGTAGGCTCATAAGAATGGACATCTACTCCTGGTGGATAAATCGACTTCACATCAACCGTATCACCAGCAATTTCTTTTGTAACAAATTCGATTGGATAGACGGATGTATAAATGACGTTACTCTGTTTCGTCTTTTGAGACGTATTTGTTGTACAACCCGTTAGCAAGATAATGAAGATAATGGATAAAATGATATATGATTTTTTCAAAATGGTTAGCCCCTTAATGTGTTAATCAGATTTTCTAATCATAACGTAATGATTACGATTTGTAAATAAGAATGATTACGTTTTACGAAAAAAATGATAAAGATTGCTAAAGAACGTTATGAGTAGTAAATTAGTAAAGCGATGAAAAAGGAGATTTGGGTGAAATAAATGAGTGAGTGGATTCGAAACACTTTTTATTATTTATCACAAAATAAACAACTAAATAAATTCGCTAATCGTCATTGGACAACATTTGGTACCAAAAAATTCATTGCTGGCAATTCAATCGAAGAAGCCGTTGTTAAAATGAAACAATTACGTGCAGCTGGATTGTCTTTAACCGTTGTCCATCTTGGAGAGTTTGTTGAAGATGAGCATAAAGTGAAACAAGAAACATTAGAAGTGTTGCACTGTATGGATGTTTTAGCTCGTGAAGCATTAAAAGCGGAGATTTCTGTGAAATTAACATCACTCGGATTAGACATTTCTTATGAACTCGCTCTACACAATATGAGGAAAATCTTAGCGTATGGTCAGGAAAAAGATATCACAGTGATGATTGATATGGAAGATTATGAAACATCTTTTGACACGTTAAAGCTATATATACAATTATCAAAGGAATATTCAAATATTGGTACGGTGTTACAAGCCCATTTATATAAAACGCTTCAAGATTTACAAAAATTAAGTGACTCTAATCCGTATTTGCGTTTGGTTAAAGGTGCCTATTTAGAAAGTGAAGACGTTGCGTTTCCGACAAAGGAAAATATTGATGAAAACTACCGCAATATTATTAAACTCAATCTATTATATGGAAACTATACTGCCATTGGCACACATGATGTAGACATCATTCATTTTGTAAAAGATTTAGAAGAAACGCATTGTATCCCACGTACACAGTTTGAATTCCAAATGCTTTATGGCGTCAGGCAAGATCTACAGAAGACATTACGACAAGAGGGTTATAAAGTACGTGTGTACGTCCCGTATGGTAAGGAACGGTATGGGTATCAGATGAGAAGACTGGCAGAAAGACCGGCGAATGTATTTGATTTTATGAAAAAACTATTTAAAAAATAAGCTGTCAATAGAATGTCACTTTAATTCTGAATTATTTATCGAAACATGCTATACTAAATTAGAATTCCGAGCTAGGAGAGTGATTATATGAGTTTGACATTGTATACATATCCGTCTTGTTCGAGTTGTCGAAATGCGAAGAAATGGTTGGATGAACATAATTTAGAATATGAAGCGATACATATTATTAAGAATCCACCAAGTGAAGCGGAATTAAAAGAAATGATAGAGACAAGTGACCTACCACCAAAGAAATTCTTTAATACAAATGGTAAAGTATATAAAGAGCTTGGTTTGAAAGACGAAATTGATTCAATGAGTCTCGAAAAAATGGTGACTTTATTAGCATCTGATGGTATGCTAATAAAAAGACCTATCGTTACAGATGGTAAAAATGTAACGGTTGGATTTAAAGAAGATAATTTTAATGAAAAATGGTTGCAAAATTAAGCGAACATAGTAGAATTATAGATGTTTAGCTTATGTAGAGAATTGTTGCAATAATTAAATTTATTAACGGAGGGAAATTGCATGAATTTACCAGAGAATTTATTATACTCAGAAGAACACGAGTGGATTGAAAAATTAGACGATAATAAAGTACGTATTGGGATTACAGAATTCGCACAAGATGAACTAGGTGATATCGTATTCGTAGAACTTCCAGAAGAAGATGATGAAGTAGAAGTTGGCGAATCATTCGGTAGTGTTGAGTCTGTAAAAACAGTTTCTGAATTATACTCTCCAGTAACGGGTACAGTATTAGAAGTGAACGAAGACTTAGATGATGAGCCAGAAGCGGTAAACGAATCTCCATATGAAAAAGCATGGATGGTTGTTGTGGAACTTTCAGATGCTTCTGAATTAGATAACCTATTATCTGCTGCTGATTACAAAGCATTTATTGAAGGATAATATATAACGTGCCAAAGAGCTTATTTCTACATGTAGAAATAAGCTCTTTTCATTTTCAAACCTAAATAGTTTGGATGAATTTCTATATATGAACATGTTATGATGGATGTATAGAGTATATATGTTGTAATCAGCCTATATGGGAGGCGTTTTAAATGGACATAGATTACTCGAAAAAAGTGATTATTGTTGAAGGGCTTAATGATAAAAAGCAGATTCAACAAATGATAACTGAAGATGTAGAAATTATTTGTACGAATGGTACATTAGGTCTTAAAAGACTAGATGAATTGATTGATGGTTTTGAGTTAGATGACCGTGATGTATTTGTGATGGTTGATGAGGATAAAAATGGTGAATCGTTACGGGCTTTATTAAAAAGTGAATTGCCGCATGCAGAAGATATCTTTATACAAAGAGAGTTTAAAGAAGTCGAAAAAACACCACATTATATCCTAGCTCATTTACTTTGGGCGAAACATATAGAGATTGATCCAATGTATTTACGTTAATTGACTGAATTCAGGTGATAGCAATGATTGAGATAACGAAACAACAAATTGAGGAAAAAGATTACTTCTTATATATACACACCCCATTTTGCGGTACGTGTCATTTGGCGAGCTCGATGTTAAGACAGATTGAGGCCGCGCATAAAAAAGATATTTTCTATGAGATGAATGCCTCGTTGCATGAAGGCTTTATGCAAGAAGAACAAATCGAAAGTGTGCCTTGCTTGTATATCAAGCAAAATGGCGAAGTGAAGAAAAAAATATATACATTTCATTCAGTACCTAATATTTATACGTACTTATTAGAATATAATCCACAAATACTTGGTTTACATGATTCTATTTGACAAAGCATTCATAACGTGTAAAATAGAATTAAATTGATGCACGTAATTGGTATTTGATTTTTAAATCATGAAACATATATGATACTCTTATCGAGAGCGGTGGAAGGAATGGCCTGATGAAATCGCGGCAACCTACTATAGAGTAAGGTGCCAACTCCTACAAGGTAATACCTTGAAAGATGAGAGAACTAAAAGACAAGAAGTGATAGCGTCTTTCTGTTCTCTAAACAGCAGAAGGCGCTTTTTTTAATATAAATTTTTATGAAAAGTTGAGGTGAATCACGTGATTTCAATTGAAGGGTTAACGAAAACATTTTTTATTAAAGAAGATGCCATTCATGCAGTCAAAGACGTCAATTTAACCATAGCAGAAGGTGAGATATTCGGTGTCATTGGATATAGTGGAGCCGGTAAAAGTACCTTCATACGTTTGTTAAACAGACTAGAAGAACCGACAAGTGGCAAAGTGTTCATTGGTGAAGAGGAAATCACGAGTTTACATGGAAAAGAATTACGGAAAGCCAGACAAAATATCGGAATGGTTTTTCAACATTTTAATATATTATGGTCGCGAACGGTAAGAGAAAATATTAGCTATCCGTTAGAGGTAAATCGCGTACCGAAAGCGGAAAGAAACGCACGTGTGGATGAATTAATTCAATTGGTCGGTCTAACTGATCGTGCAGATCGTTATCCTTCTGAGCTTTCTGGTGGTCAAAAGCAACGGATTGGAATAGCGAGAGCACTTGCAAATAATCCAAAGGTTTTATTATGTGATGAGGCAACATCAGCCCTTGATCCAGAAACAACGAATTCTATTTTAGATCTATTAATTGAAATCAACCAACGACTAGGGTTAACGATCATTATGATTACGCATGAAATGCAAGTTATTCGAAAAATTTGTAATCGTGTAGCGGTCATGGAAGATGGACAAATTGTCGAAGAAGGTGACGTATTGTCGGTATTTTCCAACCCACAAGAAACTGTTACGAAGCGTTTCGTTGAACAGGTGATGGAAAATGCTGATGACGAATCAGATGTTGATGCATTATTAAGCCAGTTTACGAGTGGCAAGGTTATGAGACTTCATTTCATCGGTGAGAAGGCGAACGAAGCTCTAATTAGTAATGTGTGTAGAAGGTATAACGTTGATATTAGCATTTTACAAGGTAAGATTTCTCAAACGCAAAAAGGTCCTTATGGGACATTACTCGTTCATATCGATGGAGAGCAAGAACCTCTTGAACAAGCGATTACATACATGATGGAATCTGCAAATGGGGAGGTGGTCCAAGATGCTTGAAACGTTTTTTGAAGAAATTGATATGGAAAGTTTGGTAACGGCGATCAATGAAACGTTTTATATGACGATTTTTGCCCTTTTAGGGACGTTTATCATCGGTATCGTTCTTGGTGTTTTATTATATTTAACAGCTAAGGGTGGCTTGCACCAACAAAAAATAATTCATTTTATCGTTGCTGCAATCGTTAATATTTTTAGAGCGATTCCATTTATCATTTTAATCTTGCTACTTTTCCCGTTTACAGATTTAGTCGTGGGAACGATTCGTGGACCGACAGCGGCTTTACCGGGATTAATCCTTGCTGCGGCGCCGTTTTATGGTAGACTAGTAGAAATCGCTTTAAACGAGGTTGATAAAGGCGTCGTTGAAGCGGCCAAAGCAATGGGATCTTCAACCATTAGAATCATTTTTAGAGTGCTATTGCCTGAATCCATGCCTGCGCTTGTTTCTGGTATAACGGTAACGGCGATTACATTGATTGGTTATACCGCAATGGCTGGTGTCATCGGTGCTGGAGGCCTTGGAGACTATGCGTACTTCTATGGTTTCCAAAGACGTGATTTCAACCTTGTCTTCGTTTGTACCATTTTAGTTGTTGTGATTGTCTTCTTATTCCAATTTATCGGTGATTTCATCACACGTAAATTGGATAAAAGATAAAATATATATAATAGGAGTGTCGAGATGAAAAAGAAGCTTAGTATTGCCCTTATTGGTATTTTTGTTTTATTATTAGCTGCTTGTGGTGGTAAAGATGAGAAAGAAGATACGATTAAAGTGGGTGCAACAAGTACACCGCATGCTGAAATTCTAGAGAAGGCAAAGCCGATTTTAGAAGATGAAGGCATTAAATTAGAAATTGAAGAGTATCAAGATTATAATTTGCCGAATGATGATGTAGCAAATGGTGACATTGATGCAAACTTCCACCAACATATTCCATACTTAGAACAAACAAATAAAGATACTGGATATGACTTGGTCAACATTGGTGAGATTCATATTGAACCGATGGGCATTTATTCAAAAAACATCAAGAGTAAAGATGATATTAAAAAAGGCACAGAAGTGATTATGAGTCGTAGTGTTGCTGACCATGGTCGTGTGTTAACGTTATTCGAAGATAAAGGTCTTATTAAATTAAAAGACGGTATCGATAAAGATAACGCTGAAATAAAAGATATTAAAGAAAACAAATTAGACTTAAAATTCAAAGCGGAAGTAGATCCTGGTTTACAACCTGAAATTTACGAAAAAGAAAAAGATGCACTTGTTGCGATTAATACAAACTATGCAATCAAAGCAGGATTAGAGCCTAAGGAAGATTCAATTATCATTGAAGATGATGATTCACCTTATGTAAATATCATTGCAACGACGAAAGAAAATAAAGATGATAAAAACTTAAAAGAATTAGTAAAAGTATTACATTCTAAAGAAATCCAAGACTTTATTAATAAAGAATATAATGGAGCAGTTGTCCCTGTTAAAGGTGAATAATCCAAAAGCGTTGGCATTTGATACGAAATGCCAACGCTTTTATTGTGCTTCAAAAAAGAGATGTGATATAATACGTATATCACATTAACAGATGTGAAAAAGACAGTCACTTAAACTCGTTTAAGAAGGGAAGACCTTATTATTCAGCACACTTTACGTTTGAACTACACAACCGAAATGGAAAAGGCGATGCAACAATCGCATAAATTAGGATTCCAAGAGTATGGTAGAAAATTCGACAATCAACTTATGGTTGAATACCGCCGTGAGCGTAACTATAAGAAGTGTAAGGAAATTGCTGCAGAATTAGAACATAATTTACATCGATAAATGATCACTAAAT
>DVIO01000169.1 GCA_018711205.1 Candidatus Avamphibacillus intestinigallinarum
ACAATTACCAGTTGAAGACATGGAAGAACTTACTGAAATTATAGAAGAGGCTGGCAAATTTTCAGAAATTAGCAAAGCTTCAGTAGAGGAAAAGGATGATTTATACGTGACTGTTCTAGTCGCAAAATACAGTGCTAAGAAGCTTGTATTTACAATAACACTTGATGAAAATGATAAAGTAGCAGGATTATATATTAAATAATAAAAAGTATATGTTATTTTTTTGATATCTTATATGACACATGTATTTTTGTTGCGACAGGAAGCATGAATGCAGAGGAATGAGCCAATTGGATAAAAAGTCATTTTTCAAAAGTAGAGGATGACACATAAAACAAACCTCGTTATGCGATATAATGGGGTTTTTAATAATGATAATTAAAATTTTTAGGAGATTGTATACAGTTTACAAATAGGAACAATCATTTCCTCCCCATAATCCCGTCAATAATAAATAATGGCAAATTTCGTATGTTTAATGTGTCCTTATCCTAGGGAATCATAGTGATTGTAAGCTCATTGGAATTGAATTAAAAAATGAGAACTTTAATAAGGAGCATCTATAAAATGAGTACGATACAACCAATGTTTTTAAATGACGGAAGCACTTTACCATCTGTTGCATTTGGAACGGTGAACGTTAAGGGAGCCCGTGGTCTTTATGATACGTTACATGCGATTGACAATGGCTATAGACTAATTGATACGTCGACCAACTATAATAATGAAGGTATGGTGGGTGAAGCAGTGAAACGGTCTGCGGTGCCTCGAGAAGAATTGCTGATTAGTTCGAAACTTCCCGGTGCAGCTCATAGCTATGATAAGGCGATTCAAATGATTCAGGAATCGTTGTATCGTATTGGCATTGACTATTTTGATAAATATTTGATTCATTGGCCACTACCTAAACAAGGTCAGTATGTTGAAGCATGGCAAGCCTTAGTCGATGCACAGAAATTTGGATTGATTAAATCTATCGGCGTGTCTAACTTCTTACCAGAGCATCTGGATCGTATCATTGAAAAAACAGGTGTGACACCTGCAACCAATCAAATCGAGCGTCATCCGTATTTTAATAATAAAACGTTGGTAGAAGAAAATAAAAAACGAGGCATTGTCACTGAAGCCTGGAGTCCTTTAGGGCGTGAAATCAATGACGTGCTTCAACATGATACGATTCTTTCACTCGCTGAAAAATATCATAAACAGCCAGCTCAAATCATTGGACGTTGGAATATCCAAAATGATGTACTATTTGTTGTAAAAGCAGCTTCGTCTAAACATCAAAAAGAAAATTTAAATATATTTGATTTTGAACTAAGTGAGGAAGATATGAAGCAAATTGATGAGTTGGATAAAGGTGAACCAGGAAGAGTGGAAGGCCAACATCCAAATGAATACGAAGAGTTTGATTAAACATTCATATTAAAGCAATAGTCGATTGATTTTTGATGAATGACACTTTAACTGGGATATCTCTTATATAAGAGGTATGCCAGTTTATTTTATATGCAAAGTCATTTATGAAAAAGCAATTTGTTCTCTGAAAAACATGTTTGCGGATAAATTCGATTTACAACTGGTCGATTCACGTCATTATAAAATATGAATGCGGCCATTAGATAAAGGATTCTACTTTTAAATCACAACAATCTTTCGCTTATCTTTTAGCAAGCGGTATTATATAATAAGAAGCAAATAGATAGGGGGGATCCGTATGTTTGGAGTCGTTGTCATATTCATCACGATGATTTTATGTCTTCTCTTCCTGTTTGAACGACGTACGATGTGGCTCGGCGGGGTATTTTTATGCTGGGCAGGCATAACAGCGGTTTATCTCATTGTGACATTAGAAACTTATGAAACACGGGTAGCTTTAATTGTGGCGGCAATTATCTTTGCGCCTTTTATTATTTTATTTCCGCTCTATTTTGTTTCGTTCATTACGTTGCTCATAACATCAGGTATGCGACTTATAAAAAGAGAAGGAAAGAAATTACATAACTTTTTATCGATAGCCTTAGGTGCTTTCTTGATTGTATGGGCAATTGTAGCACCATTTTTAACAGTTACTGAAGGAGCCCACCCCATTTGGTTAGAAATCTACTTCGTTATCACATTTAGTGTTTATTACTGTTTCTTTTTGCTATTACTATTTGTTGTTTCTTCATTTCTAAATCGGATTCCGCTCCCGTTTAAAACGTACGATTATATCATCGTTTTGGGAAGCGGATTAATCGGCGATAAAGTTCCCCCGCTTTTAGCGAATAGAATTGATAAAGGCATTCAATTGTTCCATCGTTATCATACGGAACATCATCCCGTTAAAGTCATTTTTACAGGTGGACAAGGCCATGATGAAAAACTATCTGAAGGTGAGGCGATGGCAGCATATGCCCGCGATAAAGGAATGCATGAAGAGGATATCATTATAGAAAATCAAGCGGTCAACACGTATGAGAATTTGCTGTTTTCCAAACGTTTGATTGAAAAAGATGCATCGCACAAAGCACGTTCTGACAAATACGAAACGATTACGGTGACAAATAATTTCCACGTTTTCCGAGCATTGCTTTGGGCGCGCAAGGTGAAACTGAACAGCGACGGTGCAGGAGCGAAGACGAAATTTTATTTTTGGTTAAATGCACTTATTCGCGAATTCATTGGTGTTATGTATATGCAAAGGAAGTATCATATTTCGATCGCTATAGTAGGCATCTTTTTAATTTCAATGTACGTACTGTTTTACGCTATCTATTTATATTGATGTATACGAATAAGCATGATGCTAATAAAGATATGGGCTATTTCCCCGTATCTTTTTATCTTAAGTATGACAAACAAGTTTTGCTTTTTAACATATTGCTTCATCGATTCACGGCTTTGTATAAGGACTTTTCAATCTTAAGGTTTAAACAATCGAGGAAACAGGAATTTCTTTATATGAATTGAAAAATATATGATTTTTCATCATCGTGGAGGGATGAAGATGTCTAAGCATACATGGGCGGTTGATGTAGCGCATAGCAGTATTGATTTTTCAGTAAAGCATATGATGGTTTCAAGGGTAAAGGGTACGTTTCATGACTTCGATGTTGTGTTAGAAGCAGATCCCTATGATTTAACAACTGCTACAATCGAATTAACGGTTGATCTCGCGACAGTAGACACGCGCATTAATAAGCGGGACGACCATCTACGGTCGGAAGATTTCTTCTATATTGATGAATATCCTAAAGCGATATTCAAAGCAACAGATATTAAAAAAACTGATAACGACGAGTATGATGTAACAGGTGAGCTTACTATTCGAGGGACGACAGTAACGGAAACATTTTCTGTGACCTTTGAAGGTGAAGCTACAGATCCAGAAGGAAAGGAAATCGTTGGCTTTAGTGGTGATGGACAAATCAATCGTGCTGACTACGGACTCACTTATAATGCAGCGCTGGAATCTGGTGGCGTTGTAGTTGGCGATAACATTAAGATTTCATTTGAGTTTGAAGCTGCTAAAGTTGAATAATTGAGACCTGTAATCTCTTAGCTTCTGTTATAAAGATGTGAAAAAACGCACTTATGTAAAAGTGCGTTTTTTGAGGTTTTATATGTTTAATGAAAAATTGGCTGATTTGGGTACATTTTTTTGTATAAGCTAAAAGATATAATGAGTCTGTAGTCATGATTCTACATATTAAAGGGAGGCACAAAGAAAGTGAAGAAATTATTAGTATTAGTATTTACAGCAGTATTTTTAGTGGCTTGTGGAAGTGAAACGGGAGAAAAGGATGTTTCTGAGGTGAAAGCTGAA
>DVIO01000170.1 GCA_018711205.1 Candidatus Avamphibacillus intestinigallinarum
GATGTAGTATATAAATGAGTAGTGAGTTTGTTTTATCGTTAGCTGAAAAAGGAATATTAACCATTTTATTAGTAACAGCACCACTACTCATTTTGGCACTCGGTGTTGGTTTGCTCGTGAGCATTTTTCAAGCAACAACGCAAATACAAGAACAAACCTTAGCGTTTGTTCCTAAAATTGTCGCTGTATTAGCTGGGCTTGTTTTTTTTGGTCCATGGATGTTATCAAAAATGGTTGAATTTACAGTATCGTTATACGAGAATCTAAATCGGTTTGTAGGTTAGCTATATGATAAGTATGATAAATTTCTCAAGTCTACTCGTATTTCTATTAGTGGTTGTTCGCATTACTGGATTTTTTGTCATGTTACCTTTGTTTTCCTATAGTACGATTCCTAACTTATTTAAGATTGGCTTTATGTTTTTCTTTGGACTTATTATAACGACAACGATTGGCAATATCGAATTAACGTTTGATGGTTTTTATTTATTTTTATTAATGAAAGAAGCTTTAGTTGGCTTAGCAATTGGTTTGTTTGCCTATATTATTTTGTCGGCAATCCAAATTGCAGGTGGGTTTATCGATTTTCAAATGGGCTTTGCAATTGCAAATGTTATTGATCCACAAACAGGTGCACAAAGTCCCTTAACAGGACAATATTTTTATATTATTTCTTTACTCTTCTTATTATCGGTTGATGGCCACCATTTGTTAATAGATGGAATGTATTACAGTTATCAAGCTATTCCAGTCGATCAATTAGTGAGTTTATCAAACCAATCCTTAATCGATAAAGTCATTTATACGTTTAGTGAAATGTTTTTGACCGCCTTTCAATTAGCGATACCGATTGTTGGATGTTTATTTTTAGTAGATATTGCATTAGGTATGATTGCGAGAACGGTACCACAATTAAACGTATTTGTTGTAGGTCTCCCATTGAAAATCTTAGTAAGCTTTATATCAATTTTAGTTTTCCTAGCTTTGTATATCGGAATCGTGAAACGTTTATTTACGTATATGTTTGATACGTTACATGGTTTTATGCAAATACTTGGAGGTGCTTAATTTGTTTTTAAGATTAGATTTGCAATTTTTTGCTGGTGAAAAAACAGAAAAGGCAACTCCAAAAAAACGTCAAGATGAAAGAAAAAAAGGTAAGGTCGCAAAAAGCCAGGATATTAATTCCGCTATTTTATTAATATTATGTTTTTTAGGATTATTCGTGTTTAGTGGTTCAATGAAGGCTGACATGATGACACTTTACAAAGATGCCTTTACACAATACATACATTGGGATTTAACAGAAGAAACGACGCACACACTGTTTGTGAGTATGACGATATCTGCTGCTAAAATCGTTGCACCTATAATGGGAATTGCAGTATTGGCTGGACTGGCAGCTAATTTGCTTCAAGTGGGATTTATGTTTACAACAGAACCTTTAAAATTCGATTTAAAAAAGATTGACCCCATTCAAGGTGCAAAACGAATATTTTCAATTCGTGCTCTTGTGGAACTTTTGAAATCATTTTTAAAAATTGCTGTAATTGGTTCGATTACTTTTGGAATTTTATGGATGAATCGATCGGAAATGATGATGTTATCTATGAAGACGACCGAAAGTGCACTGGGATTTTTTAGTCATGTAGCTATGATGATGGGATTCTCAGCGACAATTGCATTATTAATTCTCGCCGTCTTTGACTATGCTTATCAACGATTTGATTTTGAGAAAAATATGAAAATGTCAAAACAAGATATTAAAGACGAGTATAAAAATATGGAGGGTGATCCTCTGATTAAATCCAAAATCAAGGAGAAACAGAGACAAATGGCAACGAGACGAATGATGGAGGATGTTCCAGATGCAGACGTTGTGATCACAAACCCAACACATTATGCAATTGCAATTCGATATGATGAAGAAGCAGCACAAGCACCGTTAGTTGTTGCTAAAGGTGTAGATCAGGTCGCTCTAAAAATTAGAGAAGTTGCAAAAGCTCATGATGTACCAACTATTGAAAATAGACCATTAGCAAGAGCTTTATATGCAGATATTGAAATTGGAAATGAAATACCAGAGGCGTTCTATCAATCGATAGCGGAAGTGTTAGCTTATGTCTATCGAATCAATAAAAATATGACATAGATAAGGAGGGAAATGTATGAAAGCTCGTGATTTACCAGTACTTTTAGCAGTTATTTTAATTATTGTCATGCTTGTTGTCCCGTTACCTGGTTGGTTATTAAGTATTCTTATCATTATGAATATATCTTTAGCACTTATTGTAGTTCTCGTTTCGATGAATACACAAGAAGCATTACAATTTTCAATTTTCCCTTCACTATTATTATTACTAACACTATTTAGACTTGGTTTAAACGTTTCGACAACTCGTTCAATCTTATCTAAGGCAGAGGCCGGGGGCGTTGTGGAAACGTTCGGCTCATTTGTAATAGGCGGGAACCCTCTTGTTGGTTTTGTGGTTTTCATCATTTTGGTGATCATTCAGTTCCTTGTTATTACAAAAGGTGCTGAACGTGTTTCAGAGGTAGCTGCACGTTTTACACTTGATGCTATGCCAGGTAAGCAAATGAGTATTGATGCTGATTTAAATGCTGGACTGATCTCGGAACATCAGGCAAAAGAACGTCGAGAAAAAGTAGAAAATGAAGCAGACTTTTATGGTGCTATGGATGGTGCGAGTAAGTTTGTTAAAGGTGATGCGATTGCTGGTATTATTATCGTCATCATTAACATTATATTCGGTTTAATTATCGGGATAACCCAAATGGGCCTATCCTTCCAAGAATCAATTGATACCTTTATGCGACTAACTGTTGGGGATGGTTTAGTAAGTCAGATTCCTGCACTATTAATCTCAACTGCTACTGGTCTTGTTGTAACGCGAGTAACGACAAGTGGTGGTAATCTTGGATCCGATGTAACAAAACAGCTATTGCAATATCCTAAACTATTATTTATTGCTGCAGGTACAATCTTTTTATTAGGATTAACACCGATTAATTTCTTTTTAACAACATCAATTGCTGCAGTATTAGCTGTTGCTGGTTATTTATTACAACAGCAAACAAAAGTACCCGAAGTGCCTGATGAAAAAGAAGTGGAAGAAGCAGAAAGTTCTCAGATGAAGTCCCCTGAAAATGTGATTGGGTTATTGAATATGGATCCGATAGAGTTTGAATTTGGTTATGCTTTAATTCCTTTAGTTGATGCAAATCAAGGTGGAGATCTACTTGATAGGGTAATTATGATACGTAGGCAACTTGCTATTGAATTAGGTATTGTCATTCCTGTTGTTAGGATACGTGACAATATTCAATTGGCCCCGAATGAATATCGTTTAAAAATCAAGGGTAATGAAGTAGCAAGTGGTGAATTGCTATTAGATCATTACTTGGCTATGACACCAGATTTATCAGATGAAGAGATAGAAGGTATTGATACAGTAGAACCTGCCTTCGGATTACCTGCTAAATGGATTGGCGAAGAATTAAAAGATGAAGCGGAATTATCAGGTTACACAGTTGTAGACCCACCATCTGTTGTATCTACTCATTTAACAGAAGTGATTAAACGACATGCCTTCGAATTATTAGGTAGAGAAGAAACAAAACAACTTATTGATCATATTGAAGAAAACTATCCAATTTTAGTTCAAGAAGTAACACCTGAACCATTGAATGTGGGAGATATTCAAAAAGTATTAGCAAAACTTTTAAAAGAGAGTATTTCTATACGTAACTTACCCGTTATTTTTGAAACACTTGCTGATTTTTCGAAATTAACGAATGATACAGACCTTTTAGTAGAATATGTAAGGCAAGCATTATCAGCACAAATTACTAAGAAATACGCTGATGATGGTATGACGATGAAAGTCATTACAGTTTCAGGAAAAGTAGAGAAAAGAATCGCAGAAAATATTCAACAAACGGAGCATGGCAACTTTTTATCACTGGATCCTGAATCACAACAGGATATTATTAAATCTGTTCAAGAAGAAGCAGAAAAGTTAACGATTCAAGAAGAAACAGCGATTATTTTATGTTCTCCAGCAGTAAGAATGTATTTACAACAACTACTAGAGCGATTCTTACCTCAAGCAGTAGTGCTGTCTTACAATGAATTGGAGCCAAATGTACAAGTTCAAAGTGTTGGAGTGGTGAATATTTAATGAAGATGAAAAAATATAAAGGTCCTTCAATGCCGGAAGTTATGCAAGAAATCAGAAAAGATTTAGGTAAAGATGCGATTATTTTAAATACAAAGGAAATTAAAAGTAAAGGCTTTCTTGGATTGATGCGTAAAAAACAAATTGAAGTTGTCGCAGCACTTGATCCAGAACCAATTACCCAATCAGACAATTCGAGTAAAACGTCCCAACAGTCCCAACATAAAATGACTCAAGCACTTGATCATAATGAGACTGTAATTGACGCAACTGAACAAAGTATTCATAAAGAGTTATTAGAATTAAAAAAGATGATTCATTTACAAAATAGACAACATACTGTAAATGAATATCCAATGCCTTTTAATTTATTTTATCAAGATTTACTCGAACAAGACGTAGAGGAAGACATAGCTACTAAGCTTATCGAGCAAGTAATGGAAAACGTCGGAAAAGAATGTGAGGCTACTGAGCAGATTTCCATTGAATTGAAAAAAGCTATTCAAATATTGATACAAGATATCAATTTAGGAGGCATTTCTTATCATCATAAATTTGTCCATATTGTCGGTCCAACAGGAGTAGGGAAAACGACAACAATCGCTAAAATAGCTGCTAAAAGTATGCTGAATGATGATAAAAGAGTAGCATTCATTACAACAGATACGTATCGAATCGCTGCGATCGATCAATTAAAAACATACGCAAAAATTTTAGATATACCAATCGAAGTTGCTTACACACTTGCTGATTATGAACGTGCATTAAATAAATTTTCGGACTATGATTTAGTTTTAGTTGATACAGCTGGAAGAAATTATCGTGAATCACAATATGTTAAGGATTTACAAGAATTGATTCAGCTTGAAGGTGATTCCTCCGAAATTGTTCTTGTTTTATCATTAACAGCTAAATCAAAGGATTTAAAAGATATTTATCATCAATTTAGAGCATTACCCATCAAGAATTTAATCTTTACAAAAATGGACGAAACAAGTACATACGGAAGTTTATTAAATATTCCACTACTCAATCATATAGGTATTTCGTATATAACGATGGGGCAAGACGTACCAGATGATCTAATAGAGCCTAGTGCTAAACAAATTAGTGAATTATTAGTGAGTGAAAATTGATATGAGCGATCAAGCAGATAAATTAAGACAGCAATTAGCAAATAAAAATCGAGTAAACAAGGCAAAAACAATTGCCATTGTAAGTGGAAAAGGTGGTGTTGGGAAATCCAATATCACCGTTAATTTAGCATTATCGTTGAAAAAACAACATAAAAAAGTACTCATTTTTGATTTGGATATTGGAATGGGTAATATAGATATTCTTCTTGGTCATCAATCAGACCATAGCATTACGGAATTATTTGATTCTCGAGCGAACAAGATAACGGATTTAATCGAACAAGATGGTAATGAACTTCATTATATTTCCGGTGGATCTGGATTATTAGATATTTTTACAATGAATCAAACGATGCAAGCCCACTTTTTTGAAGAATTTCAATCATTATTAACAATATATGATTATATATTTTTTGATATGGGTGCAGGTGCCTCTAAAGAAAGCCTCTTTTTCATTATGGCTACAGATGAATGTATTGTCGTATCGACCCCTGAGCCTACAGCACTAACTGATGCCTATGGAATGATCAAACAAATAGTTAACAATTCCTATGAAATGCCGATAAAAATAATAATGAACCGTTCACCATCTAATAAAATCGGGTATAAAGCATTGAATGGGTTGAGCGACGTTATTCAACAATTTTTAAGAATTAAAGTTGTTGCGCTCGGTATTCTTCCTGAAGATCGCGTTGTTTCAAAAGCTGTTATGAATCAAATGCCTTATGTACTTTATAAGAAAGAAGCCCCAGTTAGTAAGGCAATGCGGGATATAGCTACAACATATGTAATTGAAAAGGATGCCTCTTCAGAACAAACAAAAGATAATCGTTCATTCATTCAAAAATTAAAACAGTTTATTTTAGAGGGGTGAAGCAGGTGAGTATCCGAGTAATCGTTATAGATGACTCAGCATTCATGCGCAAAGTAATTTCAAATATATTGGAGAGTAGTCCAACTATAGAAGTGATTGCAACCGCCCGTAATGGTGAAGATGGTTTGAACAAAATAGAAAAGTATCATCCTGATGTTGTGACATTAGATGTTGAAATGCCAATCATGGATGGGATGGAAACGTTGGAAAGAATTATGAAAAGTCATTCTTTACCAGTAGTGATGCTTTCAAGCGTTTCCGATAAAGACAAAGAAAAAGTCGTCCAAGCGATGTCAAAAGGCGCAGTAGATTTTATCGAAAAACCTTCAGGTGCTATTTCATTAAATATAACAGATATAAAAGATGAGATTGTACGAAAAGTTTTAATTGCTGCTGAAGCGAAAGTTTCTCATATACATGATGATGAAAAGCCACTAAAAGACGTCACAAAAAGAACCATTATTGATAAAACAAATATCAGTTTTGTTAAGCATCAATCTATCGTAGCAATCGGAACTTCTACTGGAGGTCCTAAGGCTCTGCTTACAGTTTTGAAAGATATCCCTAAAGATTTTAATGCACCAATTGTCATCGTTCAACATATGCCACCTGGTTTTACAAAATCTTTAGCAGAGCGATTAGATCATAATTGTCATCTTCATGTAAAAGAAGCTGAAGATGGTGATATGCTTCAAAACGGAACTGTATACATTGCGCCTGGAGATTCACATATGGAAGTAAAGTCGACACAATCAAATTTGAAAATCGAACTGACTAAGGCTCCAAAAAGAAATGGACACAGACCTTCAGTTGATGTATTGTTTGAATCTTTGTCTTTGATTTCTCATTTAAATAAGCTCGCAGTTGTTCTCACTGGAATGGGTAATGACGGAGCACATGGAGTTCAGCAATTAAAAATATCTGATCAACATACGATAATTATCGCGGAAAATAAGGAATCTTCAGTTGTTTATGGCATGCCTAAGGCTGCTAAGTTAACCAATTGTGTAGATTATATTGTGCATTTACAAGAGGTTTGCTCGACCGTTATTAAAATTGTCGACAAAACAAGGGGGAAGTAAGATGGATACAACACAATATCTTGATATCTTTATTGATGAAAGTACAGAACATTTAGAGACTGTTTCAACTCAATTATTAGAACTCGAAAAAGCACCAGATGAAAAATCTATTATTGAAGAAATCTTTCGTGCAGCTCATACACTTAAAGGTATGTCAGCGACGATGGGCTTTACTGATTTAGCAAATTTAACACATCAAATGGAAAACGTGTTTGATGGGGTTCGTTATGACAAAATAACAGTAGAACCTGATATGATTGATATTTTATTTGAAGCGGTAGATGACCTAAATGCAATGGTAGAAGATATTGCAAATGGCGGAGAAGGTAAAAGAGACGTACAGCATATCTTAGATTATTTAAAAGCCATTGAAAATGGAGAAACACCACATCATCACGAACAAGAAGAAAAAGCATCAAACGAAAGTGATAGTGAATTGAATATAGATGAGACATACGATCTAGATGAATTTGAACTGTCAATTTTAAATGAATCAAAAGAACGCGGTTTTAAAAATTTAAAAATTGATGTGGAATTAAATGAGGCCTGCTTATTAAAAGGTGTACGGGTATTCATGGTGTTTGATATTCTTGAAAAATCAGGAGAAATCATTAAGTCCAACCCATCTGTAAACGATTTAGAAGAAGAGAATTTTGAATATACTTTTTCAGTCATTTTAGTAACAAAAGAAGAACCGGAAGCGATTGAGGCAAAAATTAATAAAGTGTCAGAAATTAGTCACGTTAAGACAACAGAACTATCTTTTGATAAAAACACTCAAATAGATGAAACGACACAGGTTGAAGAAACTTCACAAAAGAAAACATCTAAAACAGAATCTCAAAAACCAATAGAAAAGAAATCTGAAAATAAACCAGCTCCAAAAGCAAATCAAAAACATAATCATAATAAAACCATTCGTGTAAATATTGAACGTTTGGATATTTTAATGAACTTATTTGAAGAATTATTAATTGATCGTGGTCGCTTAGAACAAATCTCAACTGATCTTAAACATAAAGATTTGGAAGAAACTGTCGAAAGAATGGCGCGGGTATCCGGAGATTTACAAAACATTATTCTTACGATGCGGATGGTTCCAGTTGATCAAGTATTTAGTCGTTTCCCAAGAATGATTCGTCAGTTGGCACGTGATTTAAAGAAAAATGTTGAGATTGAAGTGATTGGTGCTGAAACGGAACTCGATCGAACTGTAATTGATGAAATCGGGGATCCGCTTGTTCATTTAATTCGTAATTCAATCGATCATGGAATTGAAATGCCAGAGGTTCGTAAGCAGGCGAACAAACCTGAACAAGGTGTGATTAAACTAGAAGCCTATCATAGTGGTAATCATGTATTTATTGAGATATCAGATGATGGTGCTGGTATCAATAAGGAAAAGGTCTTACAAAAGGCTCTAGAAAATGGTGTGGTCACCCAAGAAGAATCAGCTACATTAACTGATCAACAAATATCTGAATTGATTATGTCCAGTGGTTTTTCAACAGCTGATACAATTTCCGATGTTTCTGGACGAGGCGTAGGACTAGATGTCGTAAAAAATACGATTGAATCGCTTGGTGGAAGTATATCTATTGAATCTGAGGAAGGTAAAGGATCTAAGTTTTCAATACAACTTCCGTTAACATTATCGATTATAACTGCATTATTAGTTGAATTAAGTAATGAAAAATATGCCATCCCATTATCTTCTATTATAGAAACGGCAATTATAGAGAAAAGTCAAATTTACCATGCACATGGTAAAAAAGTAATTGATTTTAGAGGGAAAATTATCCCATTAGTTTATTTGAAAGATATCTTTGATATACCTTCAGAAGATGAGGATGAATATATCTCGATTGTTATTGTGAAAAAAGGCGAAAAAACAGCTGCACTAATCGTTGACTCGTTCATCGGCCAACAAGAAATTGTCTTGAAATCTCTTGGTGATTATTTAACGAATGTATTTGCCATTTCTGGTGCGACAATACTAGGCGATGGACAAGTTGCACTAATTGTTGATAGCAATGCATTAATTAAATAATCAATCATGTCGTGAAAAGGAGGAATTGTGATGGAGCAAGTTAACAGTACAGGTATTAAAGTCATTAGTTTTAGTTTACAAGATGAAGAATACGCTATCCCAGTAAAACAAGTAGGATCGATCGAACGAATGCAACAAATAACACGTGTACCTAATACAGTCTCGTATATTAAGGGTGTTATTAATTTAAGCGGTGTTGTTACACCCATTATTGATCTAAGAAAGCGTTTTGGTTTACAAGAAAAGGCATATGATGATTCTACTAGAATTATTATTGTTTATTATAAAGAGCTTGAGCTAGGGATTATTGTCGATAGTGCAAGAGATGTCATTGATATTTATGAAGAAGATATAGAGCCTACACCCGAAGTGATTGGAAGTGTAGACGTTGACTATATTGATGGTGTGACAAAAGTAGGGAATCGCTTGCTTATTTTACCAGATTTAGAAAAAGTATTAGAACAAAGTGAGAAGGATATGAAAGTATCTGAAGGAAAATGATGAATTTCCAAAATATATCTAAAACGCAACTTGATGCGTTAAAAGAAATTGGTAATATTGCAGCAGGAAATGCTGCTACATCATTATCCATTATGACTCAAAAGAAGATTGATATGGATATGCCATCGGCAGCATTAATTTCTTTTAAAGATGTGCTGTCTTTGGTTGGTGGTTCGGAGCAACCAGTAGTAGCCTTATTGTTTAATGTTCATGGAGCAGCACCTGGGACCGTATATTTCATCATGTCCATTGCTCAAGCAGAAGAACTGATTCAGCAAATAACAGGAAAAATAAAAACAAATGAAGATTGTGATCTTACTCAAAATGATTATGCATGTTCGATTTTAATGGAAGTGGGTAATATATTAGTAGGTTCATATCTTTCGGCTTTATCTGATTTTATCAATATTAATATGCAACCTTCTACACCTAACTTAAGTATCGATATGGCTGGAGCTATTTTATCTGTTGGTTTGCTGCAACTTTCTGAAGTGACAGACTCAGCAATTGTCATTAATACGAGAATAAAAAATGATGACAGCAGACATAAGATAGATGGTCACTTTTTCCTAATACCAGATGTGACATCTGTATCCAAAATATTAACAGCATTGGGCATTGAAAATGATGAGTAACAAGCGAGTTGTTAAAGTTGGTATAGCCGATTTGAATATAATTATCGCACCGGATTTAATTAAAACATCTGGGTTAGGTTCTTGTGTTGGTGTAGTGATTTATGATAAAAGAAGAAAAATCGCTGGTTTAGCACATATTATGTTGCCAGACTCGCAATTATCTAAACAACGTCAACTAAACATTTTTAAATTTGCCGATACAGCTATTGATCATTTGATTTTATTGCTAATCCAAAAAGGTGCTTCACGACATTCCCTTAAGTCAAAAATTGCTGGTGGTGCACAAATGTTTAATTTTAATTCAAACTCAGAAATGATGCGAATCGGGCCTCGTAATGTAGAGGCGGTTAAACAAAGATTACAATATCATTCTATCCCCCTAATTGCTGAGGATACAGGCGGTAACTGTGGTCGGACAATTGAATTTAATGTAGAAACATCTGAGCTGTTCATACGAACGGTTAGTAAAGGTGAACAGATTATTTGAATAAAAGCATTTAAAAATTCTCGGAGAGGAGTGCTAGAATGGCTTCCAATAAAACTCCAAATGAAAAGCAGCTTTGGGAAGATTGGCAATTACATCAAGATGCTAAAGCTGCAGAAATATTGATTGAGAAGTATATGTATCTTGTATCTTTTCAGGTGGAAAGAATAGGTGGGAATCTCCCGAATAATGTAAATAGAGATGATTTAAGAAGCTTAGGGCTAATGGGTTTATATGATGCGATGCAAAGATTTGATATTGAACGAAACTTAAAATTTGATACATATGCTTCTTTTCGAATTAGAGGTGCCATTATTGATGGCTTGAGAAAAGAAGATTGGCTACCTAGATCGCTTCGAGATAAAACGAAATTAGTTGAACAAACATCTCAAAAATTGGAACAAACATTACAACGTGCCCCTACTGCAAAGGAAATCGCTGAAGAAGCTGGAATGAAAGAAAGTGAAGTTGAATCATTCGTTAAAGATTCTTTAATGTCAAATGTTTGGTCACTAGAAGAAAAGATACAAGAAGGTCAGCATGGTCAGATACAATATGCGAGTGCTAGTGTAAATGATTCTTCCATTGTTGCACCAGATCAACAAATGATAAGAAGAGAATTACAAAAAGAACTTGTAGAGAGTTTAAAATATTTGAATAAAAATGAACAGCTTGTGATTAGTTTGTTTTATGAAGAGGAACTAACATTTACCGAAATTGGACAAGTATTGGATTTAACAACATCAAGGATTTCACAAATTCATAAAAAGGCAATATTTAAGTTAAGAAATTCACTCAAAAAAATTCAGGCTATGGCATGATGATGTACTTTTTACTTAAAGGGGAATTGCGATGAAAAATTTTGATGAATGTTTTTCCATTGAATTTAATAATGATTACATGGAAGCAAAGCTCCATTATTATGATGAAATTAATCCAGTAGATCTCGACATCCAAAAATTTGAGGAATGGTTATTTGATCAAGGCGTGACAATGGGGATAGATCAGACTAAAATGGATGCTATAGCAAATCAGTTTAGTGAGTTGGAATTCCCTCTTATTATTGCAAGAGGTAAAAGTACACAAGACGGTACAGATGGTAGAATAGAATACGAACTTAATTTAGACAATCAGCTATTAGATCGTACGGAAACGTATGACTTTCGAGAAGTTATGAAAATTCCCGTCGTCAAGGGTGGAGATGTTTTAGCCAGGATGATTCCCCCGACAGAAGGAACAAATGGATATAACGTCGTTGGAAAGCAATTGATTGCTAAAAGCGGAAAATCGAGTCAATTGAAAGCGGGAAATAATGTAACATTTAATTCAGAAAATAATACGTTTTATGCGACAGCTGATGGACAGGTTCAATTCGTTCAAGATAAACTTCAAGTACAAGTTGTCTATGAAATAAATGAAACTATATCGATGAAAACTGGAAATATTAATTTTATAGGATCGATTATCATTCATGGTGATGTCCCGTCTGGGTATCACATTAAAGCTGGCGGTGATGTTAAAATATTTGGGCTTGTTGAGGCAGCAAATATAACAGCCGGTGGCTCTATTTTTATTTCTGAAGGATTTTCAGGAATGAAAACGGGTGTATTGAAGGCAGGAAATGATATTCAGGTAGGGTATATTAATCAAGGTTTTGCCCAAGCGAATCATAATATTTTTGTAGAAAATTCAATTTTACATAGTGAATGTATAGCTTACAATAGTTTAATAAGTAAAAATGGCAATATGATTGGTGGGACACTATCTGCTGGTAGATTGATAGAAGCCCAAGATATTGGGAATAGACTTAATACTAAAACGAATATATTATTCGGCTTAGGCGAGGAATTTGAAGAAAAAAAACAGTATGAGCTTCTTAGACAAAAAAGATTACAAGAAAAATTAGAACATATTGAAGAACTGGGGAAAAGAATTCAAACGACTAATTATGAAACAAACCCGAAGTTACGTATCGCTTTACTGCAACAAAAAAACAAACTAAATATAGTAGAACATGAAATAAAGGAAATAGAAGATTGGATAAATAACATGGAAAGCTTCAATGGCTTGGAACGATTTGCGAGATTAAAGGTCAAACAAAATTTGTATCCGAATACGGTGATATCTTTTGGGAAATATCAACAAACAATTCAAAGAGATTACTATAAAATACAAATGAGATTAGAACAAAATGAAATTAAAACCATTTCCTTATGATATAAGTTGTCTTAAACTGAAATCAAAATATATCGAGGTGAACGTATGACTTCTTTATTAATTATGTTTGGATATTTGTTAAATATTATTTTATTCATTGCGGTTTATCAACTTTTTAAACAGTTGCAGGAGATTAAACAAAATCAACAGACAGATATTGATGATTTATTAGAACATTATGTTTCAGAGATTAAACATGAAAATCTAAAGCTACAGCAACTATTAGAAAAAAATAATGAACCAACCGTAAATTTTAAAGAACAGCTTGATCAAGAGCAGGAACGTTATTTGAATGAAGAAGACGTATCTAATCATTCTACCAATCATAATGAAGTCCTGAAAGAAACGACTTTGGAAGAAAATATTTCAGATCAACCTATGATTGATTTACTAGGCAAGCATGAGGATTCGTTTGAACAATCATTGGAATCTAAAGTTATCACATTAAAAGAGCAAGGTTTAACAACGAACGAAATTGCCCAAAAATTAAATCGTGGTAAGACAGAAATAGAGCTTGTTTTAAAGTTTTTAAAACATTAAAAAGTTAATGCTTGATTGAGAAATATCTATATGATATAGTATCTTACAGTGTTCAGTTTATACTTGTAATAAATATAAGCTCAATCACACACGTCCAGTGATTTATATAGAGGTGCCATTCAATGGTTCTATATAAAATTGATCTGTTGACGGAGGATAAACCAATTAGGAGGAAGAAAAAATGGCAGTTATTTCAATGAAACAATTGTTAGAAGCAGGGGTTCATTTTGGACATCAAACACGTCGTTGGAACCCAAAAATGAAAAAATTCATCTTTACAGAGCGTAATGGTATTTATATCATTGACTTGCAAAAAACTGTAAAGAAATTAGACGAGGCTTACAATTTCGTAAGAGATCTTGCGTCTAATGGTGGAACAGTTCTATTTGTTGGTACTAAAAAACAAGCACAAGAATCTGTTAAAGATGAAGCAGAACGTTCTGGTATGTACTATGTAAACCAACGTTGGTTAGGTGGTACACTAACAAACTTCCAAACAATTCGTAAACGTATTAACCGTTTGAAAGATATTGAAAAAATGGAAGAGGACGGAACTTTTGAAGTTCTACCTAAAAAAGAAGTTGTTGAATTACTTAAAGAAAAAGACCGTTTAGTTAAATTCTTAGGCGGTATTAAAGAAATGGATCGTTTACCAGATGCTTTATTTGTAATTGACCCTCGTAAAGAGCGTATTGCAATTGCTGAAGCACACAAACTAAACATTCCAATTATCGCTATGGTTGATACAAACTGTGATCCAGATGAAATCGACTATGTGATTCCTGCTAACGATGATGCAATTCGTGCAGTTAAATTGTTATCTTCAAAAATGGCTGATGCGATTATTGAAGTTAAACAAGGCGAGGAGCAAGAGGTTACAGAAGCAGAAGTTGAATCAGAAGAATTAGAACAAGAAGAAGCATAATTTCTTAAAAGATATTAGGTGATAAGGGGAAAACCTTTTATCACCTTTTTTAAAGAAACGATTTAATGGTGGTATTTAAGGAGGAATTTATAATGGCTATATCTGCAAAAATGGTAAAAGAATTACGTGAAAAAACTGGTGCTGGAATGATGGATTGTAAAAAAGCACTAGAAGAAACATCAGGTGATATGGACAAAGCAATCGATTTCCTAAGAGAAAAAGGTATGGCAAGTGCAGCTAAAAAAGCTGGCCGTATTGCAGCTGAAGGATCTACTCATATTGCGCTAAATGGCAATAAAGCAGCTCTTTTAGAAGTGAACTGTGAAACAGACTTCGTTACAAAAAACGATCAATTCAAGAAGCTACTTGAAGATTTAGGTAATCACATTGTTGCGAATGAACCTAAAGATGTTGAAGAAGCACTTAGCCAAAAACTTAATGGTTCAGATGAAACGATAGAAGATTACATTAATTCAACAATTGCTACAATTGGAGAAAAAATTTCTTTAAGAAGATTTACATTATTAACGAAAACAGACCAAGATTCATTTGGTGCATACTTGCACATGGGTGGAAGAATTGGTGTGTTAGCTTTACTTGAAGGAACTACAGAAGAAGCTGCAGCTAAAGATGTTGCAATGCATATTGCTGCAGTAAATCCTAAGTATGT
>DVIO01000171.1 GCA_018711205.1 Candidatus Avamphibacillus intestinigallinarum
TTGATATGCCTTCTGGTTGTATAGCGGTAACAGTTGGTGAAGCGTCTTGTTTGTTTTTCACAAGTAAATCAATATCATGAGCTTGAAAAGCAACCCTTGTCATATCCCGCATTAATAAATGTCTCTCATAAGTTTCAGATAAGCCTTCTTTTAACATTAAATTGAGTGCTTCATTTAATCCATATATATGTGATATGCTCGGGGAAAATGGTGTTTGGCAATCTAATGCCTTTTTTCTATATGTCCGTAAATCGAAATAAAAACGTGGTTGTGGATTATCTTCAATCACTTGCCATGCACGTTCGCTGATTGCTAATAAAGTAAGACCGGGAGGCGTCATTAAAGCTTTTTGTGTAGCGGTTACACAAACGTCAACGTTCCAATTATCGAACTGAATCGGGGCTCCACCAATAATAGAGACGCCATCTACAATGGCTAAAGCATTTGTCTGGGAACGAATGACTTTTGTAATGTCAGCAATTGGATTGATGACACCTGTAGAAGTTTCACAGTATGTCATGAAAACGGCTTTAACGTTCGGATGTGTAGTTAAAAAATCTTCTACTTCTTCAGTTGTTACAGCTCTACCAAAAGGTATTTCTAACCGGTGAACTTTTAATTGATATGTATCACAAATTTTAGCAAAACGTTCTCCAAATGCGCCGGTAACAATAACGACGACTTCATCTCCTTGTGAGCATGTATTAACGACAGCTGTTTCCAAGCCTGATGTCCCACTACCAGCAATCACTTGAACTTGTTGAGTCGTTTCGAATAATTTTTTTAATTTAGGTTGGAGGGAAGCTAGTAATTCTTGAAATGAACGGTCGCGATGCCCGAGCATTGGTTTAGACATTTCTCTTTCTACACTGGGTGGAATGGGAGTTGGGCCTGGAATTCTTAATATTTGTTCCATTGTAAACATCCTTTCTTAATAGAAATGACCTTTAATACATAGTTAACCATACCCCCTTTTAAATGTATTTATGCTTATGAAAGATATGCTAGTCAAGTCAAGTCCCGTAACGTTTGTAAGCATTTTAATAAGGGTAAATACTATTATGAATATAGAGTGTACGTCATTCCAAATGAGGAGGTTTTCTTTATGGTTAGAGGAGAAGCATATGGTTATTTGCGTACAGGGCGTCCTGTAGCTGAAGGGTTAAATGGAGCAATTGCTTCACCTCATTATTTAGCAACACAAGCTGGTAAAGACATATTACAAAAAGGGGGACATGCAGTCGAAGCAGCAATTGCAACCAATGCAGTTTTATGTGTGGTGTATCCACATATGGCTGGACTTGGTGGTGATTTGTTTGCCTTAGTTTGGGACTCAAGCGAAAGAGATATTATTGCGATAAATGGTAGCGGACGAGCTGGGGCAAATGTGACTCGTGAAGCATATTTTGAAAGGGAGTTAGATGAAATCCCGATGCGTGGTCCATTAGCAGCAAATACGGTTCCCGGAACAGTAAGCGCATGGAATAAATTGCATAAACGTTATGGGAAATTGCAGTGGAAGACCTTATTTGAAAAGGCAATTCATTACGCTGAGCATGGTTTTGTAGTTACGAAGAAACTGAGTCGTTTTGCGTTTGATAAAAGAAAAGTAATTGCTCAAAATGAAAATTGCGCAAAAATATTTTTACCTGATGGTGACCCGATTCAAGCAGGTGATATCCTCATTCAAAAAGATTTAGCATGGTCTTTTAAACAAATTGCAGAAAAAGGGAAAACGGTTTTTTATGAAGGCGAATTAGCGGATAAAATTGTTGCCTCAATGGAAAAATACGGCGGTCTGCTAACGAAAGAAGATATGAAGAATCATCATTCAACGTGGGAGAGTCCCATTCAAACAAATTATCGTGGATATGATGTATTTGAGTTGAAGCCGAATACACAAGGTATTGCGGCACTCATGATTTTGAACATGGTAGAACAATACAATCTTTCAAATATTGGGGACGGTACGCCTGAATATTATCATTTGATGGCTGAAGCTGCCAAATTGAATTATCGATACCGTGACAAATGGATTGCATCACCAAACTATAAAGATATTCCTTATGAGAACCTATTATCGAAATCCTTTTCTAGGCAAATTAGTGAGCATTTTTCATGGGATGAAGCATTTGATTTAAGCGCATTAGAAGAATTACCAACCATTCCAACAAATCGTGATACGACATTTACCTGTGCGGTAGATCAATATGGTAATTCAGTGTCCCTTATTCAAAGTATTTATCATGAATTTGGATCTGGATTTATGATTGATGATTGCGGGTTTATTATGCAAAACCGTGGTGCTTCCTTCAGTCTTGAAAAAAATCACCCCAACACATTACGTCCAGGTGTGCGAACATTCCACACACTTATTCCAGCGATGATTCTTAAAAATGACAAGCCGTTTATGATGCTTGGAACAATGGGAGGAGAAGGACAACCTCAAACTCACAGTGCGTTGATTACAAGAGTGATAGATTTTGGCTATGATATTCAACAGGCAATTGAATCACCACGTTGGTTATTCGGGAAACGATGGGGTAATGATTCGACTACATTAAAGCTTGAAGGTAGAATTGATGATTCTGTAATGATTCAACTCGATCGTTATGGTCATGACATTGAAATTGTTGAACAATACTCCCAAGTAATGGGACATGCCCAAGGAATATTGATTGATGAGAAAACCGGCGCTTATAGCGCAGGGGCGGATCCGAGAGGCGACGGCTTAGGGTTAAGTTGGTAGACGCATCATAAAGGATGAGCAAACATGAATGAATTATGGAAAGTGAGGCATTGGATTTCGGGATTGCAATGGTTATTTTTTATTTTTGCTAATATTGTCGTCATTCCCATTGCAATTGGTTCAGCATTTAATATATCTGGTGATGAAGTAGCAAATCTATTACAGCTTTCATTTTTAGTCACTGGATTAGCATGTATCGTGCAAGCATTCTTCGGACATAAGCGAGCCATTATGGAAGGACAATCTGGCTTATGGTGGGGGATTATTTTAACCCTCGTTATCACAACACAAAGTGAAGGAATTTCCTTACAAGAGCTTGGTGGAAGCTTAGCGATTGGGATTTTCATATCAGCTATCTTAACCATTATCATCGGACTTGCGGGGTTAGGTGATAAGCTTTCTACTTTGTTTTCTGATAGCGTCATGGGTGTATTTATGTTTTTATTTGGTGTACAACTCATTCAAATTTTTCTGAAAGGGATGTTAGCGATTCCTTTTGGAAATGCACCAAAAGATACCACAATTGATTTACCAATATCAGCATTATCGATAATACTTGTCATCTTAGTCATTATATTTAATATTAAAGCACCTAAAAAAATTAGAAACTATGGTTTGTTGATGGGCATTATTGTCGGTTGGATTTTATATGCGATTTTTATTGAAGTAAAACCCATACCAAAAGGATGGGGGATTTCATTTGATATATTTCCATTAGGTAAACCTACTTGGAATACAGGTATTATTGTGACCGCTGTTTTAGCTGGTTTATTAAATACAGCCAATACGTTCGGCGCGTTAAAAGGCTCTGAAGGAGTTTTTAATCGTACAACAACTGCAGGAGAATACCGTAGATCATTTACAATTACTGGGATATTTGCAGGGATTTCAGGATTCTTTGGTTTAGTACCTTATGCGCCTTTTGTTTCTTCAATCGGTTTTTTAAAACAAACTCATATTAAGGAAAGGATACCGTTTATAATAGGAGGCGGCCTTTTTATTTTAATGGGTGCGATACCTCCAGTTGGGCACTTTTTCTCAACATTACCATTAGCGATTGGTAGTGCTGTTTTATTTGTATCGTATTTACAATTATTTAATTCAGCACGGGATTTTATGAAAAAGGTGGTCACAAATGATTTAAATGTGTATCGTGTCGCTGTGCCAATTTTTGTTGGAATTGTCATTATGATTCTACCAAATTCCTATTATGCATCTTTTCCTGATTTTTTACGACCATTGATTTCAAATGGATTATTAATGGGGATTATATTATCACTGTTAATGGAAAATTTAATTCCGTGGGATAAATATAATGATGAAGAAAGTAAATAGACAAGCGTAAAGACAATACTAATCATAAGCGCATATAAATAAAACAACCCCATCCATCTTAACTCCACAGTCTCTTAAAAGAGGACCTAATAGGTCTTCTTTTTTTATTGAAAAACTAGTTATCTACACATTTATAAGAAGCTTGTACGATTGTCTACCACAAATAGTTGGCCAAGTACATTTAATAGGAGTAGGAGGTGAAGAACATGAGACATCACTACTTTGATGGTTATAGAGGAAGTTCTGAAAAGAAGTGTAAAAAGGTTCACTACCATAAAGGGGGAGAATGTATGAGAGAACATGAAAAGTGTCATAAAGATAAATATGAACGTAGACCCTGCTGTGATCGCTGTGGTCATTTCCATTGTGAGTGTCATCGCCATAAAGATAATGGAGCATTAGTAGAAAAAATAGTTTGTACCAAAAATACGAGTAAGGCTGCGGAACTTTTATTACCCGTATCGATAGAGTCGATTCCAATATTAGATGAATTATTAGGATTTTTAGGTGGGCTAGAAAACGTAACGATTGAACCTGATTATAGCGGAATTCAAGAAGAAAATACGATTGTAAATGACTATGTCATTAGCGTGGGGTATATTCCCGCTGTGATTCGTGTTGCAGGGACGATTGTTGATTTATTAGCTTTATCGATTCCAATTCGTATTTACTTCCAGTCACACACAGAGTGTCCAGGAGTACGGCCAGGAGATAGGATTATGTCAACAGCACCGGTTGTAGAAGCAGAAATGAAGCGACCGCTACTCACAGAAAATGGTGATATA
Source organism: Candidatus Avamphibacillus intestinigallinarum (assembly GCA_018711205.1). GTDB lineage: Bacteria > Bacillota > Bacilli > Bacillales > Amphibacillaceae > Avamphibacillus > Avamphibacillus intestinigallinarum. The sequence continues at coordinate 4,870 of DVIO01000171.1, forward strand.
AACTTATTCCTATTTAAAGCAATTCTTAGCAGCAGGATTACGGTTGTACGTCAAGGCATTATGAAGAATGGAAAAGTGTGTGATTTAGATTCAAATGCATGTAATCAAGTTTCCAAACCGATTCCACTTAGAACGCCAGATACTCTCCAAGCAAATCGTACGCCTCTGTCAAGTACGCGTTCAATTCAATCACGCCAAAATGATACGAGGTAATTTTTTAAACGTTTCCTTTTCAAGGTGAAAGGAAACGTTTTTAGGTTTTTGGTATATTCAATTAAATACGAATTTTTTGTCGAAGGGACTGTAATTTTTACTTGAATTCGCTTACAATGAAATAAATTGCAATACTTATCTTTTAAAATCAACTGTAAGGAGATGTGTATGAAAAATAAAAAATTGCTATTGATTAATTTAATAGCATTTATCGCATTCATTGTAGTTATTATGATTGGTATGAATCAACGTGGTGTAGAAAAAGAGGTGAAAGATGAAATAGCAGAACAAAAGGAACAAAACACAGCTCCTGTAACTTTATCTCCTCATTCAGATAAAGCTCATTATGATTTTGAATATTTGAAAACAGAAGGAACAACTATACCTTATTTTTCTTTGAAACTCGATTCCGTAGCAGTGGAACCAGAGACAGATGAAATGATAGAAGAAGCAGAAGATGAAGAAGAATTGACGGAGCAAGAAGAACAGATTGAAGAAACGCCTGAATATGGTGAAGAATCGGAAGTGGAAACAGGAGGTCAATACACGCCTCAAGAAGAGCCAACTTCACATCATGGAAATACCCAACAGCAAGAAACAGTGGAGCCCTATGATAATCAGCAACCCATCCAACCTAGACAAGACCATTCACAAAGCAACACGACAGAGGAAGACATACGTACTCAATCCGAAGGAGAACCACAAAAAGACAATCCAGCAAATAAAGACAATG
>DVIO01000172.1 GCA_018711205.1 Candidatus Avamphibacillus intestinigallinarum
TCATAGTGAGTCAGCTTTCACACGTAAAATTAAAATTTTTATGAATGATGCAGCTCACGCCGTAAATTTTGTGGATAACAAATTCCTATTTCAATTACTCGAGCGTTTTACACCTGCAGATCCCAGTCAAATAACAAAGGACGACGCCTTTCAGCAATTAGTTGATCACATTTCGGTAGAGCCTGTTTATGTGTATAACCGACAAACGAAGCATTATGAAATACATGGTGAGGTCATTTGTCCATATGCTGTGCACGCAAAAACAGGGGAACTGGTAGCTATTGAAACTGTCATGGCGTAATGATCGCCCAGTTTATAAGTCTATCAACATCTTACCAACAACTTATACCCAATCAGGACATGTTATTCACAACTTTATCAACAGCATGTTCACAACCTTATATGTAAATACAAAAAAACAGAGCTGATCCACAGCTCTGTTTTCTAATTTTATAGATCGTCGAATCCATTTAAATCGCTTGTTTTCGTATATTGTCTAGACTTTTGCTCGAAGAAGTCTGTTTTTGTTCCATCAAAATTATCCACATATGCCCGAATCCATTTCATTGGATTTTCCACATGTTCTGGATAAATTTCGGATAAGCCCATCATTCGAAGCATTTTATTCGCTCTATATTTGATATAGCCTGACATTTCTTCTAAATCGATGCCTTCTAATCCTTCTAATACATAAGAAGACCATTCAATTTCAAGGTCAACAGATTCGCGGAAATGATCATATACCCAATCTGTAAACTCTGGTGTGTTTTCTTCTGGATGTTCACTTAATGTCGCACGGAATAATTCTCCAATGAAACGGCCATGTTCTAATTCATCACGGTTAATATAAGAAATCATTGTAGATGTTCCGACCATTTTATTACGTCTTGCTAGGTTATAGAAAAACGCAAATCCAGAGTAGAAGAACATCCCTTCTAGTAGAGACGTGTAGACTAACGTTTTTAAAATATTAGAAATCGTTGGGTTCTCCACAAATTCATTATATTGTTTAATAATATTTTCGTTTCGTTTTAATAAAATAGGATCTTTTCGTCCTAATTCAAATGATTCATTTTGCTCGCCCAATGACACGACAGATGATAGCACATAAGAGTAAGATTCGTTATGAACAGCTTCTTGCTGGGCAATCACTGCCATAATTGACTGTACAGATGGATCTGTTGCATATAATGAAATTAATAAAGCCGTTCTCGTTTGGGGACCATCTAAAGTCGATAACAATCCGATAATTTTTAAATATGCATCACGTTCTTGTTCTGTTAGTTCTGGGAATTGCTTCACATCCGGTGACATATTCACTTCGTCTGCTTGCCAGTAGTTCCCAACTAGACGTTTATACATTTTATACCAATGTGGATATGCAATATCGTTCCAATTTAAAATACCACTTGATTTCCCACCGAAAATGCCTGTTGATTTATTCGGGTTTAAGGGGTCTAATGTTTTCGCTTTTTCAAGTATTCCTTTACTCACCCATAAGCACTCCTTTCATCCACGCTTGAACCGATTCTTCCTGCGATCCTCGTGGTGATTGCTCAATTTTGAGCGGTTCCCATTTGCTATGGTAAAATTTCGCGAGCTTTTCTGCCGCATGGCAAAACAATGCGTCGCCCCCAAATTGGGTGTCACCCGTTCCGAAGACAGCGACACCCTCTGGTTTATATCCTACTTCTAATACAAAATCCTTTACCTCATCAGGTGTACTACCACTTTCCCAAGTGAATGTACCGATAAAAATTCGGTCATATTGTGATACATCGATTGGAGGATCTATCCCAATTAAATGCAAATCCACATCAATCTCCTGTTCTTCCATCCACTCTGCAAGTAGTTCAGCAACTTCTTTTGTATTACCACTATAGGATAAATAGGCAATGAGTACTTTAGCTTTCACACCACTCGCACTCCTCGATATCACTCGATGTTGAACGTACATAATACGTTGTTTTCAATCCTTCGCTCCACGCTTGCAAGTGAAGTCCTAACAAGACAGATGCTTTAATCGTGTTTGGTACATAGAAGTTAAATGAAATACTTTGGTCAATATGACGTTGACGTGCTGCGTTTTGTGTAACAGACCAGCGCTGATCCACGATATAAGCACTACGACGGTAAACATTGTATGTGTTGTGATCTAAGTCTGGTGCAGTAACAGGTATTTTGAAGTCTTTTTTCTCTTCATTGTAAAATACGTTAAAGATTGGATCGATACTAGCTGTTGATCCAGCAATCATTGATGTCGAAGAGTTCGGAGCAACTGCCATTAAATAGCCGTTACGCATACCATTCTCCTGTACATCACGTTTTAGACTGCTCCATTTCTCGTCTGTATAACCTTTATTGTCGAAATATTCACCTGTATCCCATTTACTGCCTTTATAAGCCTGGTACGTACCTTTTTCCTTGGCAAGCTCCATACTGTTTTGGATGGTTAAATAAGCGATTTTTTCGTATAAATCATCCGCATATTGGACCGCTTCATCTGTTTCCCACTCAACATTTTTTAAAGCAAGCAGGTGATGCCAACCAAATGTACCAAGACCGATTGCACGGTATTTTTGGTTTGTTAATTGTGTTTGTTTAATCGGTAATGTATTGATTTCAATAACATTATCCAGCATACGTACTTGAATTTTGATTAATCGTTCTAAGACATTGTCTGGAACAGCACGTCCTAAATTAATCGAACTCAAGTTACATACTACATAATCACCTGATTTATATTTCTTCACGATGTAGCCTTCATCATCCACAAATTCTTCAAGGAATTCTGTTGGTGACATGTTTTGTGTGATTTCTGTACATAGATTTGAACAATAAATCATCCCAGCTTGGCTATTTGCGTTTTGACGGTTTACTTCATCACGGTAAAACATGAACGGTGTACCTGACTCTAATTGAGCCTTTAAAATACGTTTCATAATATCAATTGCCGGCACAACACGACGGCTTAAGTTCGGGTTATCAATACATTCTTGATATTTTTTACGCCACTCCCCGTCACCTTTTGTTTCATCATAAAAGTCCTCTAGTGAGAAGCCCATAACTTGACGTACTTCATGTGGGTCGAACAAATGCCAGTCACCACGTGCTTCAACTTGTTCCATAAATAGATCCGGCGCACAAACTCCTGTAAAGATGTCATGGGCACGCATACGATCGTCACCATTATTCAGTTTCAAGTCAAGGAATGGCTCAATATCCATATGCCACGCATCAAGATAAATCGCAATTGCACCTTTTCTCGTACCGAGCTGGTCCACACTTACAGCTGTGTTATTCAATTGTTTAATCCAAGGAACAACACCACTAGACATACCTTTATAGCCTTTAATCATACTACCTCTTGCACGAACTTTCCCCATATAAACACCGATACCGCCACCGTTTTTAGAAAGCTTCGCAATATCTGTATTACTGTCATAAATCGACTGTAAAGAGTCATCTACTGTATCAATGAAGCAAGAAGATAATTGGCCATGTGATTTACCAGCGTTTGTCATGGTTGGTGTTGCAACTGTCATATACAGATTGGATAGTGCCCAATAAGCCTCCGTCACAAGTTCTGCACGTTTTTCTTTATCTTCTTGTTGCATCAAGTACATGGCAATAATCATCCAACGTTCTTGCGGCAATTCGAAAGTGTTTTTATCATGGTCTGTTGCTAAATAACGTGTTGCCAACGTATATAAACCAAGGTAATTAAATAAATGATCACGACTTGCATCTAATTGTTTACCAAAATAATCAATTTCCTCTTTTGAATACAAATCTAAAATATGATTAGAATACACACCTTTTTCAGTTAGGTTTTGAATTAATGTGTAAAAATCACCATATTGCTGGCTCATTTCATACCCGCGATTTTGTGAAGCCTTTAAATACAATTCTTGTAAATAAATGCGGCTCGCTAAATACGTCCATTCTGTGCTTGATTCATCAATATTTTCCAATGCATTACGCACAAGTACATCGATTGCATGCAACTGATCCATTTCTGGTGTTAATTGACGTTTCGCTTTCTCTTTATACGCTGTAATATCAATATCTAATCCCTTCGCTGATTGATCCACCAGTTTAAACAAACTTTCTTCTGTCGATAGAACGTTAACCGCCATGAACAAGTCCTCCTAAAAATAAATAGTATGTATCTATATATTGTGTTTTCTTCATGAAAATAGCCGTCTCTATTTATAGGAAGAAACGACAAATTTTGAGTTATCATTGTGTCCATTTAACCGCTACGATATTGGCATTTTCTGTCTCTGGAACGTCTACTTTTTTTGAATGCCTAGTTCGTATCGTACCCGTTTTAAATCTCTTGAAACACAATATATAGTATATTTTTTAAATTTCATGTACTATATCTTGAGTATTTACCTTACCACAGATTTTTTATAATTACAAGATACATTTGATCCAATTCTCGAAAATTAAACATAAACTGACCGTACAAATTTAGCAACTTCACTAGTTTAGCACATTTCGATTATTTTCTCTTCTTTTTACTTTTGAAATTGTTCAAGTCTGTCAAAAAAGTCCCTTAAAAATTGTGCAAAAATTCTTTCTGTCGGTAATAATTGTCGTTCCGCTGGCGTAATAATACCTACCGAACGAGTAATTTCGGGTTCAATAATAGGGATTTGCACGGTTGAACGAGGTACATTATCAATTAATGTAATTTCTGGAACGAGTGAAATGCCCAGACCACCAGAAACAAGTCCTTTAATCGAATCTATATCTTCGCCTTCAAATGAAATATTCGGTTGAAATCCTAACCGCATACAAGCATCTGACACAACATCTCGTAGCACAAAGCCTTTTTGAAACATCACAAAGTCCTCATCCTGTAGTTCTGTTAAGCGAAGTGAAGTTGCTTTTGCAAGTGGATGTTTACGCGGTAACAAGGCAACAATCTTTTCAGTAAATAAAATCGTCCCATTCATTTTCTTTTCATCTAATGGTACGGGGCCAAGAATCGCCATATTAATATCGCCTTGAATGACCAAATCTTTTAAATATCGGTAGGATCCTTGATGCAATTCGAATTTCACATCGGGATATTGTTCACGAAAGGCAGAAATTGCAGTCGGTAAAACATAGGTTGCTAAACTGCTCGGAAACCCAACTTTGATGGTACCCGAATCAGGATCAGCATATTCTTGAATAATTTGTTTCCCATTTTCGATGACACGTATAGCTTGCTGCATATAAGGTAAAAATACTTTTCCAATTGGTGTGAGACGAACATTACGTCCCTCCCGAATAAATAAATCTACACCGAGCTCATCTTCAAGGTTTTTAAGCGCTCGACTAACTGCCGATTGCGCAACATGTAAAGCATCTGCTGCTTCTGTTACATGTTCTCTATTGGCTACTTCAATAAAATATCTGATCTGTCTTAGTTCCATATCTTTCACCTCTTAGCTTTAGTTTAATCTCATTTAGGCATCAATTCAATCTAATTTCTATATTGCTTAGATTGATTATTCTTTATAAAATAGAATTAGACTAAAGGTGAGAAGATTACTTTAACTTTGAATTTTCAAAAAATATGAATCGTTTCGTTCATAACTTATTATTAGGAGGGCATAATATGATGACATTAGCATCTAAAGAAGAACAAATTGTACGTGACTATATGGATGAGGTATATCAAGCTGTATTAGACCGTAATCCTGGTGAAACTGAATTCCATCAAGCTGTAAAAACAACATTCGAATCTTTATTACCTGTTTTCGTTAAAAATCCAGTATATATGGAAAAAGGTGTGCTTGAACAGCTTGTCGAGCCAGAAAGAATCATTACATTCCGTGTACCATGGGTAGATGACGCTGGTAAAGTTCATGTGAACCGCGGATTCCGTGTGCAGTTCAATAGTGCAATCGGACCTTATAAAGGTGGTTTACGTTTCCACCCATCAGTAAATGTTGGGATCGTAAAATTCCTTGGATTCGAACAAATCTTTAAAAACTCACTTACTGGTTTACCAATCGGTGGGGGTAAAGGTGGCTCTGACTTTGATCCAAAAGGACGTTCAGATGATGAGATTCGTCGTTTCTGCCAAAGCTTCATGACTGAGCTTGCTAACCATATCGGGCCAGATAAAGATATTCCTGCTGGTGATATCGGTGTAGGTCCTCGTGAAATCGGTTATTTATTCGGACATTATAAACGTCTTAAAGGCGGTTTCCCTGCTGGTGTGTTAACTGGTAAAGGCATTGAATATGGTGGTAGTTTAGGTCGCAAAGAAGCAACTGGATACGGAACGGTCTATTTCGTTCAAGAAATGCTTAAAGACGTTCAAGACTCGTTCAAAGATAAAACGGTTATCGTTTCTGGATCAGGGAATGTTGCCATTTATGCAATCGAAAAAGCACAAGAATTCGGAGCAAATGTTGTCGCATGTAGTGATTCAAGTGGATTCATTTATGATGAGAATGGTATCGATTTAGACACTGTCAAACAAATTAAAGAAGTCAATTACGGACGTATCCACGAATATCTCGATACTCATCCAAACGCTGAATTTATTGAAGGTAATGAAAACATTTGGACATTGCCATGTGATATCGCATTGCCATGTGCGACGCAAAATGAATTAGATGGCGAAGCTGCTGCAACACTTGTTAAAAACGGTGTCAAAGCAGTTGCAGAAGGTGCGAATATGCCTTCAACTGAAGAGGCTATCCAAATCTTCCAAGATGGCAATGTCTTATTCGGTCCAGCAAAAGCAGCCAACGCTGGTGGTGTAGCTGTATCTGCGTTAGAAATGTCACAAAACAGTATGCGCCTTGCTTGGACTGCTGAAGAAGTTGATGAAAAATTACATGCCATTATGGAATCTATCTATAAAAATGCGAAAGAAGCCGCTACAGAATATGGTTATGAAGGAAACTTCGTAGCTGGCGCTGATATCGCTGGTTTCTTAAAAGTGGCAAACGTGATGATTGCTCAAGGCATTGCGGATTAATTCTATATAAAAGTGCTATACCTATCCATGATGATACGGTATAGCACTTTTTTAATATCGATTGTGAGATAATTGAATTTTAAATACGAGTATGATCGTAACACCTACAAAGATAAAAGGTAATACGAGCAGAACCCATTGATTCAAGCTATTCGTCCCCACAAAAAATTGTTGATGCAAGTAACGGAATAAAATCGCAAGTACAGCTGGTAGCGTAGCAAATAACGATGTCGCTTTAGAAAACGGATTACGAAACACTAATATAACGCACACGATTATGACTAAAATGAATATACCAATGAGCGCGAATTCCATCTAGCTTCACTCCTTCGTGACGTCAATTGAACCAATATCCGTGATGATTCTTAGTTCTGTATTCCCGTTTCCCTCAATATAATCTTCTTCATCCCCAAATACATTGACTTGAGTCACTGAGGAATGTGTCGTAATCTTAGCATCTTTTGGCTTTTCTCCAAAGGTCACGTCGATATTACCGACATTTGATTCAAGTGTTGCTGGGTCGATTAAGCGTTGTTGCTGATAATTAATCTCTCCAATATCTGTCGCAATATCCATTTCACCTTTTACATCGTTCACCTTCACTTGACCTACATCAGATTTTGCGCTGATCTGCTTGGCAACAATATCCTTTAAATGAATACGACCGACTGAAGAATGAATATCGAGCGTTCCAGCATCAATTCCATCAAGTGCAATATCAGCCACATCACTTTCAATCGACACATCATCTATATCCGCATCCTTAGGAAGATACACGTTGATTTTTTGCTTATGACGAAACATACCTAATGCCCCGATGAATTTTAGTCTTTCTTGATGAATGGATAACGTGCCATCATGCTGATCCATCATAATATTTGCTTTACCACTCTTCTTCGATTCAATAACGGATTCTACCAAAATCTCATCTGCGTCATGTTGCTTCACTTCAACCTTTGCGACATTCGTCTCAATATCGATTGCAGAAATCTTAGCAACCGAAAACGTCTCTGTCACGCGCTGTTTTTCTGGATGTGTCACTTGTTTTACTGTCATGATAGAACCAATCACACCAATGATGACAATGATTAAGCCAATCCAAGTTGTTTTTCTCATATGCGCTCACCATCTATCACGCGTACGTTCCATTGAATGTAACGTTTGAGCGCATCGAATAAAAATCGACATAGCTTAATGAAATACGGCGTTAGGATGATACTGACTCCACACAATACGATGGAAAAGAAAAGCTCGAACAACAAGGCACCATCGACTAACAAAAATTTCAATAAAACGAGTAAAGGCGCGACCATACAAGATAAAAGTGCGACTCCGGCTCCAAATAACATGCCAAACACACTACCTATAAAGCCAATCATGATACATAGATTAAATAAAATGAGTCCAATTACAATAAGCACTTGTTGGCCACTTGTACGTGACGTGGCATGACGTTTCTCCTCAGTTGTTTCAGTTTTTTGTAAAATGTGTTCTGCGATTTCTTTCGGATTGCCAAGTTCTTGCACCGCCTCTTCTTCAGTTAGTTGATTTTCGGCAGCTTCTTTGAAAAAATCATCATACGATTGAACAATAGATTCAATTTCTTCTTCAGGTAAGCCATATAATCCTAAACGCAAACGCTGTAAAAACATTGAACGATTCATCGACTTCCCTCCTTATATAATACATCGTATGAGGTCATCATATATTTCACGACCAGCTCATACCCATTTGCTAAGCTATGATGATCCGCTTCAAATCCAGTCTATCATAATAATCTTTTCATAATTCAAAAAATTTATCTACTCATTATTTTTTTATTTTAGGGTATATTGAATGAAGATGGGAAAAATCATTCAATATCACACACATATGTTATTCTAATCATTAGATGATCCATCCATATCATCATGGAGATATCGTTTGATAATGAAGAGGTGTTAATCAATGGCAGAATTACCTGAACGTAAATGGGACGTCATTCGTTATGAAGATGGCGCATTTACTGAATTCACAGATGAGATTTCTACGGAATACCCTTTAACCTTGAAGGTCAATGGCGAAGAGTTTGCAACGATCGTCTGTTCACCTACCCATTTACGTGAACTTGTCATCGGCTTTTTAGCCGCGGAGGGTGCAATTTTATTTTATGATGAGATTCGTTCGATTCAAATAGATGAACCAGCAGGATTTGCTTATGTAGAACTTACAAGGCCATTGGAAAAAGCGAAGGAAATGCATTCTAAACGCTTCATTGGCTCCTGCTGTGGAAAGAGTAGACAATTTTACTTTCAAGCAGACGTGCAAACTGCAAAAACTGTCATGAGTAAACTACGCATTCAGCCAGAACAGTGTTTACAGTTAATGCACGATATGCAGGAGCAGTCCAATGCATTTATGCGTACAGGCTGTATTCATAATGCTGCGCTTGCCACAACAAATGAATTGTTAACCTTTAAAACAGATATCGGCAGGCATAATACATTAGACAAAATCTACGGTGATATATTGGAAAACTCGATACCTATTCACGATAAAGTCATTGTGTTTAGTGGTCGGATTTCCTCTGAAGTATTATTAAAAATTTCCAAAATAGGCATTGGTGTAATCATCTCTAAGGCCGCTCCGACCGATTTAGCACTTGAACTCGCACATGATTTGGGCATCACTGCGATTGGATTTACACGAGGCCATAAAATGAATATCTATACCCATCCTGAGCGCGTAACTAAAGCACGTACATAACGTATGATTTGTACGTGCTTTTATGATTCATCTCGTTCATCTTGTCGGGCGACATCACGAAATAGGTTCTTCTTGACCTCGTTATGTTCGATATCGGAACGATGGATATGTAATTGATCCATAATCGCATCTATACGTTGTTGAAGTTGAATGATATCCTGCTTTGTCGCAGGTTGTGCGTCTGTTTTTAGTAAAAAACCGATACGGCCATTCGTTTCAAATGTCGCCCAAGCCACATCAGACACTCTTGCGACATTCATACGACGCAATTGATTCTCAAGCTGCTCTTTTGTCAGGCGCAAGCTTTTCATCTCATTTAATTTCATCTCACCGTCTACAATAACTGTTTTTGCGCCTCCCGCAATTAATTTCTCCGCTGCATCGCTTTTTAATTGCACATATTCCAATATTAGGATCGTCAAAATAAGCACTGCCCCCACACCAATCGTTATCCAAATATTATGACTGGCTACAGGTTGAATCAGCAATGAACCAATCGCAATCGTGAGCACAGTTTGCGGAAGTGTCATTTGTGAAATAGATTTTCTCCCAGCAATTCTAAGCAATACCGTCCCGGCTAGAACAATGACAATTCCTTTCCAAATCCAACTTACGTCCATATTAGGCACCTCCATATGAAGCCTTATTCGCTTCATATTATCAGCCTAATCACCCTAAATTATGTATATAAAAAGACGCCTGTACACAGAATGTACAAGCGTCTTCACGAAATTTGCGGCGAGTGGACCATGTGGTTCACATGCACATATCTTGCGTCCCTCGTCTTATGCAAATCAGCTCATCGCATTAAAAAGTATAGCATGTTTTTCGTTTTTAAACTGCAATTCTGCAAAAATTAATACAAATATTTCATTGGAATTAAAATAGCTTTTCCATTTAACTAAAAGATCTTGTTAAGTCTCTCTTATCTCAATATGATTTTATTTATTCATATTTGCAAAGAAGTCCTCGAGCGGATCGTCATCATCTTCATCTTCTTCGATCGATTGTGTGTCCTCAGCATGTACATCTTCAAATAATGCACTCATATCAAGTGTATCCATTAAAGCATCGTCAACTTGCTCTACTGGTGCTTCGTCAACGGATTCATCCGTTTCCAGAGCTTGGTCACTTGTTTCTTCCGTTGTATAGTCTTCCTGTAAATATAATGCTTCATCAATGGTTGGTGCATTACTATTTAGTGAAGCTAGAAGAGACGTTGCACGCATCGGATCACTTAACAATTGATATAAGATTGTCCCAATTAAGGCTTCTGAGTGTTCATGCTTCAGCCAGCTTTTTTGTTCTTTGGTGAGTGCTTTTGGCAAAGGGATTGTGATTGTCTCCCGATTACTTTCATATGTTTCATTTACACCTTTTAAGACAAATTGAGCAATTTCACTCGAAAAATTACGTCTTTCTTGTTCACGTAGTCGTTGTAATTGTTTTAGTAAATAATCGGGTGTATCAGATGGAACACGAAATGTAATCGATTGACCACGTTCTATTTTTTTAGGTTTTTGCACCATTTACCTTCACCTTACTTTTCCTTCGTACTTGTCGCTTTCGCTTCCTTTTTCTCAGTTTTTTCATTTTTGCGGACAAAATCCGTGATTAATTTATAGTAGGCATTGGCCATCATCCAAATACTCTCATTCTCATCTTCAAAGAATTCAATATTAAAGCCGTCTAGTTTGTTGTTTAATGCTTTAATATAATCTTTTAATACTGCTGAACCTCCACCAACGAAGTAGCAGATTTCAGATTGTGAGTTTTTCGCCCATGTATTTTTTAAGAAACGATATTCTTTCTTCGCCAGTTCTAATAAAATATGGTCTGTAATGTCATGTACATTGGTACGACTTCCTTTTACCATAATATGATGGCGATTGTTCTTACGCGTAATGATATCAACAACATCACGACGACTATCGAGCTCAACCCCATGTTTCACACGAATCTCTTCTCGAATATCCTCTAATGCTTCAGAAACCCCTAGGTTAAACCCTTGGGCTTTATCATCATCCACATTACGGTCACGAATTACGGCGATATCTGTAGATAAGCCACCGATATCCTGGACAAGGATTTCTTTATCCATTAATTCCTTATTAATCACTTTCAAATCATTATCCATAATTAAGTTCACATATGCTGCGAAACCTTCTGGATATACTTTCACTTCATCGAATTTTATGTTTATTTTTTTCCCTTGATATTTCGGTGTCACTAAGAACTCGACTTGATGAACTGAACCGAGCAACTGGCTACGATACCCAACATCTTTACCTTCCTTCACTTCACGAATCGGCAGCCCCGTACCTAGTGTGTAGTTCGCATCAATCAAGCCATTCTTTTCATCAAATGATCCACTAGATACTGCATCCAAGGCAATTGAGGTAAATAACATGACAAGTGTTTGATCTTCTTCAGATTTGCTACTTCCTGGATCTAGTTCTGTAGAATTTGTTGCTTTTGTTGCAAGGTTTCCTACACGATACACCACATTATTTTCCTCAAGTGCTGGAGAATGAATTCTTACATGTAAGTTATTGATTGCTTCTTTTTCATCTAAATCTTCAATACCAATGACTGGTCGGTCTGCCATATCTTGAGCAACGACGTTTGGTATGTACATTTCATTTTCTAGTTTTCCAAAGTTTGCTTTGACTGCATCGTTTCCAACATCTACTGCAGCAATTCTTGAATTTGCCATAAACAAATACTCCTCTCAAATTTTCTTACTCTTTTAGAATAAAGGACAACGCTATTTTTTTCAACTTTTAATAAAATGTTTACATTTTTGTTTACTTGTTTTCTTTTAGTAAACGTTGTTATAACAATATGTTTTCTATTTTGTATACAAGTATACAGTTTTATAAACAAGATGTATACATTAAGTAAACAAGTAATCATTTAAGTATACGATATCTTTTTTTAGCATCTTTAAGCTTCTACCTCCCCCTATCATGAAGTACATTTAAAAATTAAAATAGCCTTTTTATACCAA
>DVIO01000173.1 GCA_018711205.1 Candidatus Avamphibacillus intestinigallinarum
ATTCATAGATTAATTTTCTTTATACATTTTCTTTATTTCTTGCTGCAATATGTGGTCGCTGACATAATCTGTATAGGACATGTGTTTATCAACAATGCCTGTAGGTGTAATTTCAATTAACCGGTTCGCAATACTATTAAGAAATTGATGGTCATGAGATGTAAATAACATGGAGCCTTTGAACTTGATCAATCCATTGTTTAGTGCAGTTATAGATTCAAGGTCTAAATGGTTTGTCGGTTCATCCAAGACAAGAACGTTGGCAGAGCTTAACATCATTTTAGAAAGCATACAACGCACTTTTTCTCCCCCGGATAATACATTACATTTCTTCATCGCTTGTTCACCAGAGAATAACATTCTACCTAAGAAACCACGTAAGAACGTTTCTGTTTGTTCATCAGGTGCTGCGTATTGACGTAACCAATCTACAAGGGTTAAATCTTTATCGAAGTACTCTGTGTTGTCTTTAGGGAAGTAAGATTGAGATGTAGTAATACCCCACTTAAATGAACCAGCATCTGGTTCCATTTCTCCCATTAAAATCTTGAATAAAGTTGTTTTGGCGATATCATCACGACCGACAAAAGCAACTTTGTCATCTTTATTCAATGTGAAGCTCACATTATTTAATACCTTTTGGCCGTTGATTGTTTTCGTTAAGCCTTCAACGATTAATAAATCATTTCCAATTTCGCGTTCCGGAGAGAAAGCGACATATGGGTATTTACGAGATGAAGGTTTAATATCATCCAATGTAATACTATCTAATAATTTTTTACGTGAAGTAGCTTGGCGAGATTTAGAGGCGTTTGCACTAAATCTTGCAACAAATGCTTGTAAGTCTTTAATTTTTTCTTCTTTTTTCTTGTTTTCTTCCTGCGCCATTTTTTGTGCTAACTGACTAGACTCATACCAGAAATCGTAGTTCCCAACGAAAATTTCAATTTTTCCATAGTCGACATCTGCAATATGTGTACAAACTTTATTTAAGAAATGACGGTCGTGAGATACAACAATAACCGTATTCTCGAAGTTGATAAGAAACTCTTCCAACCACTGGATAGCTTGAATGTCTAAACCGTTCGTCGGCTCATCCAGTAGTAAAACGTCAGGATTTCCGAAAATCGCTTGAGCGAGCAATACTTTAACTTTCTCAGCCTCTGTCATTTCAGACATTTTCAAATGATGTTTTGATTCATCGATACCAAGCCCCGTTAATAGGATAGCGGCATCTGATTCTGCTTCCCAGCCGTTCATTTCAGCGAATAAACCTTCGAGTTCAGCTGCACGCATGCCATCTTCTTCAGAGAAGTCTGCTTTCATATAAATGTCATCTTTTTCTTTTTTCACTTGAGCAAGTTCTTCAAATCCTAAAAGAACCGTTTCCAATACTTCGAATTCCTCATATGCATAGTGATCTTGTTTTAGGATGGCAATCCGTTGTCCTTTAGCAGAAACTTCACCTGTATTCGGTTCAATTTCTTTAGATAAAATCTTTAGAAACGTTGATTTACCAGCACCATTGGCTCCAATTAACCCGTAACAGTTACCAGGTGTGAATTTTAGATTCACATCTTCAAATAATTTCTTATCTCCGTATCGTAAACTTACATTATTTACAGTAATCATAAATACTAAATCCCCCAATATATAAAATATCGACATGTACGATACATCATCGTTCATTGTAGTCTGTAAACGTTTATTATATAACAATTGTTGCTGTAAGGCTAGCTTACGGGATTTTAGTCTATACGTCAATTAAACGTTGAAAGATTAAAAATTAAATTTGAAATAAATTGGATAATATTTCATATTTTCCATTTTTAGATAATTTACAGTTCTTTTTACCTAATAAATTTGGTACAATGAGATAAATGTAGGGATATAGGAGGGGGACCCCCAATGGAACAGAGCAACCAAGATCGACTGTTGTTAATACAAAGAATTCTATTTGAAGAGACAGACGAAGATCATCAATTAAGTATTCAAGAAATCATCGACAAAATTAAATTTCATTTACCAGACATGAAGCTAGACCCACGAACCATCCGTAGTGATTTGGAAACATTGGAGCGAAATGGCGTGGATATTATTCGTAACAAGGGGAAATTCGGAAAGATCCTATATAGTTATCAATCAAGATTGTTTGAAACGTATCAACTACGTTTACTAGTAGATGCCATATTATCAGGGAAGTTTATGGATGAAGTAGAAAAGAAAAGTATGATCCAAAAACTGAAAACGCTTACGTCAAAGTCCATTGCGAAAACGTTACCAGAGCCAGTCCCGACAATTGGACAAATTGGGGAAGTAGATTACCAACGGGTACAATTTGCTATTGATTGTATTCACCGAGCTATTTCGAAAAAGCGTATTTTGCGATATCAATATGGGCGTTATAACATGGATAAGGAATTTGTATTTAGTAGAGAAGGTGCGATTTATGAAGTTGAGCCTTATGCACTTATATGGAAAAATGATTATTATTATTTAATCGCACGCTTTTTAGAAACAGGAGAGTTACGTCATTATCGATTAGATCGCATGATGAATGTCGAAGTGACAGATATTCAATTTCGTAAAGAATCATTCGATCTCCATTCATATATTGATAAAAGCTTTCATATGTATGCAGGTGAAGAAATCCGCATTAAGATTGAATTTGATGAAAGTTTAATTAATGTTGTATTAGATCGCTTTGGGCTGGATGCTGATATTACAAAGGTGAATGATGAGTTATTTGTTTATAAAGGAAAGGCGAAGTTATCAGATGGATTAGTCAATTGGATTTTAACGTGGGGGAATAAAGCAAGAGTGCTTGAGCCTGATTATTTAATTGATGAAATCAAAGAAAAAATTCAAGGCATGCAAGACATGTATAAAAAGTAAAATGGGACTGAGACATAACCAAAGCAGCCAATCATAAAAACGAACAATGGATATAAGAGTATACAATCGTTACAGAAATATACTTCGCGTTCGCCAAGGCACAAGTGCAACATCTGCTTAAACTACGCTTTGCTTGTTTTCGCAGTGTTTTCTTAGCCGCGGCACGTTCAGCCTCGGGCCAACAGGAAGTTGGTCATGAAGGCGTTGTGCCAGGAAGGCACGAGGTTAGCCTTCTACACTTAGACACTTCCTGTGGGGTCTTCAGACACGTGCTGTTCCCGCAGGAGTCTCGTATATTTCCTTACTCCATATCTAAAACTTGTTCGTTTTTTAAATCCATTTAACTGTTTTTGTCCCCGTTTCTTTTTGATACATACATTACAATAGTTGGGCTTGCTCGATTTGCTTGGTCATACAAAATTTAATAATTTTTTCTCGATTGCGTTCTTTCAACTCAATAAATTCAAGTGACGTCTGGAACACATGTAATGTTCGTTTCCGAATTGCAACGACTCGAGCTTTAAAAGGAATCGCTTCTTTTTGCTGCTCAATTTGTAAATGAAGGATACCATGTACGTATGCCTGTCTTTCAGCAAGAGGCGCTCTCGAAAAACAAGCCATCCCTCCCCCGCTTATGTCCTTCGTAAACACCGTCTCGATAACGTCAGCATAATCTGGTGTAGTCAGATCAACTTGTACACCGATCTCTACACGGAACATTTTACGGCGTTGTGCTTTTTTAATCTCCACTTCATTGGGCATTGCGAGTAAATATTCTCGGTGCATATCTTTAAATAGCACCGTCGGAAAAGAATAGAGCATTTTCTCTTCCATTCTATGAAAATATACTGTAACCGGAAAAGCACCTTCAGCAGCAAGTGTCACACCTCTTCGGTCAACAGGACGGCGAATTTTCAATGTATCGTCTACACGCAAAATTTGCGTATCATAAATCTTCTCATCATCGGTGTGAATTTCTAAAGTTTGGCCAGGCCAAAATTCCTTTTCATTCATGGTGACTACATCCTTTACTTATTCACTTTATCGTACATACATCACATCAAACTAAGCCTTTATACCTAATATCTCATTCATATTAGCATATTTCGCTTACGAATTCACTGATTATTTTGTTTCTTTCACATCATAATCGTATCGTCATCACGATCATAGTTGGAATATACTGCAGTCGTAATTAAACATACTGCGGTCAGAATATGCATGATCATTCCAAGAAACGGAATCCAAGCAATACATGATGTAATCATGCCGATAATACTGCCGATTGTAAAGCCATCTTTTTCTTTTATCGTGAAAATAAGCGTCACCACATGTAAGAAAAACATAATCAGTAATGGTGTCCACCATAACAAAACGATGAAGATGCCACCTAGTATTGGAATGCCGAGAAAGGCTTCAAAAATACCTGTAGCGATTTTCAGCTGTCTTGCTGTCGTCATACGTTCCATACGTCTTCTTCTACCCCTTATGATATTGTTATATCTTATTCTACACGTTACATATAGCAAATAAATGTATCCCATTAAAAAGCCAAGCATACGTTCTCTATTTTGAAGGATTATGCTATAATGACATTATTCTAGGAACAGTGTTAAAGGAGTAACGGTCGATGAAGGGAATATCTCATGCGGTCATTGGCGCGGCAGTTGGTTACGGTGTCGCAGCCTTAAGTGACGTGAATGCAACAGAAACGATTATATTACTTGGTGCTGGTAGCTTATCAGCTCTGATTCCTGATTTAGATACAAATGGCAAACTCACCAACCATATGACAATGCCATTTCGCTTTCTGAAGTTTTTAGTTTTTATGACAGGAGTTTTCCTTCTATATATTACTTGGTTCCAGCATAATGGACTTGATCATATTACTGGTAGTGTGATTGGTGTCTCGCTCATTTTAATTTCACAACGTGTAAATCAACGACTCATGCTTTCTATAACAGGGGTTGGTGTCGTAATTGCTGGTGTTTTCCTAGTGAATTTATGGATGATTATGTTCGGTATTTATATTTTCGTTGCGTCTTTTTTAAGCCACCGTACGTATACACATTCCATTGTCGGCCTTGTCTACTTTAGTTATGTTGCATTTCTATTCGCAGGAGATATGGGGATCCCCGCTCTATTCCCAACAACAATACTTGGCTACATAAGCCATTTACTTGCTGATACGAAGTTCATCCCTACTAATAAACAAGGCGTCAAACTTTTACTGCCCTTCACAAAGAGGAGCTTTTAACAAGCCCTTTTACATCGATTCAATGATATCGACAAAGCGGGTCGCTGAGGGAGATAAAGGGACATTTTTCAAATAACAGACACCGATGCTTCGTTTAGGAATCGGTTCTTCCAATGGAATCGGATAAATCAAGCCTTTATCCAATAAATCAAGTGAGAATTCCTCTGTTACGCATGCAATTCCTAAGTTAATCCGTGCAAACTCTAACATTAAGTCATGCGACCCAAGCTCGAACTCTGGAGTAATCTGAATGCCTTTAGAGAGTAAGTAATTCTCGACATATTGACGCGAATTCGCTTGTGATTCTAAAAAAATCAATGGTAATTTAACCAGTTCATCGAGTTGAGCTGGTTTTTTTAATAAGTTTTTAAATTTTTCACCACAGACAAAAATATCTTGCACATCAATACATGGTCGCAATTCTAAATCCGAATCATCAATCGGAAAATTACAGATGGCAATGTCGACATCTCCTGTTTTGAGCGTATTGCATAATTCAAATGTCGTCCCATTCACAATACGAAACTTCACATTTGGATACGTATTATGAAATTTCTCCAAGGCCGGTAATAAAAAATAACGTGAAATCGTATCTCCCACCCCAATTTTCAATTCGCCAGCTGTTAAATTTTTAAACTCCAAAATCTTCTCTTCAGCTACATCAATTAACCCAATGGCCGAATGTACATATTCATATAATAACCTGCCTTCATCTGTTAACGTGACACCATGTGGGGTTCGTTTAAACAATCTCGTGTCCAGTTCTCTTTCTAATTGAGAAACTGCTTGGCTAATCGCTGGCTGTGTCATAAACAGCACTTTTGCTGCTTCTGAAAAGCTTTTATGCTCTGCGACGATGCCAAAAATTTTATAAGAATCTAATTTAATCGACATATAAATTCTCCTTATATGTATCATTAGTTATATTAATTTTACTTATACCATGAAAAAGTAGTATAGTACAAGTAAAGACTCGAAATAAGGCTTGTCATTCGAGCCATTATAGATTTGAAGGGGCGATTATGTTGGAAAGATGTATCGGGACAGTTGTACGTGGCCTACGTGCACCTATTATTAATAGAGGAGACGCGATTGAGGATATTGTCGTCGAAAGCGTATTAAAAGCTACAGAATCTGAAAACATCGAGATTCGAGACCGTGATATTGTGACGATTACAGAATCAATTGTCGCAAGAGCACAAGGAAACTATGCAGGCATTGACCAAATTGCCGAAGATGTCCATAGCAAATTTGGCGATGATACGATTGGCGTCATTTTCCCAATTTTATCGCGTAACCGTTTTTCTGTTTGTTTAAGCGGGATTGCACGTAAAGCGAAAAAAATCGTTCTGATGTTAAGCTACCCATCTGATGAAGTTGGCAACCATCTCGTTGATATGGATGATTTAGATGTACGCGGGGTAAACCCATGGACAGACGTCTTAACAGAAGACCAATTCCGTGAACATTTCGGATATAAAAAACATACGTTTACAGGTGTTGATTATATTGATTACTACCGTACATTAATCGAAGAAGAAGGTGCAGAATGTGAAGTCATCTTCTCAAACCAACCGAAAACGATTTTAGATCATACTAAAAGCGTGTTAACTTGCGATATTCATTCACGTGCACGGACAAAACGTATTCTAAAAGATAACGGCGGCGAAAAAGTATACGGTTTAGATGACATTTTGGCAGAATCAATCGACGGGCACGGCTATAATAAAGAATACGGTCTACTCGGTTCTAATAAATCCACTGAGGATAGTGTTAAACTATTCCCGCGTGATTGTCAGCCAATCGTTGACAAGATTCAAGCGATTCTTAAAGAAAAAACAGGCAAAACCATTGAAGTGATGATTTATGGGGATGGGGCGTTCAAAGACCCTGTCGGTAAAATTTGGGAGCTTGCTGACCCGGTTGTCTCTCCGGCGTATACAAAAGGGCTTGACGGAATTCCAAATGAAATTAAATTAAAATACTTAGCGGATAATAACTTTGCGGATTTACGTGGAGATGATTTACAAAATGCGATTTCTGAGTTCATTGACAACAAAGAAGACGAGCTTGTCGGAGCGATGGAATCTCAAGGTACAACGCCACGTAAATTAACAGACTTAATTGGATCTCTTTCAGATTTAACATCTGGAAGTGGAGACAAAGGTACGCCAATTGTCTTCATCCAAGGCTATTTCGATAACTATACAAATTAAAAAAACGAGCTTGGGACAAAGTAATTAGTCTATCAAAAATGAACAATTGACATATGAGTGTTCAATTCTTTTGAAAATATACTTGCTTTCCGCGGGCACGGCTTCAGCCTCCTCGGAAGAAAAACACTTCCTGTGGAGTCTTCAGACTCGTGCTGTTCCCGCAGGAGTCTCGTATATTTTCTTCACTCTTTATCTTAATCGTTCATTTCATTGATAGTCACTTCAATCATGTCCTAAGCTCGTCTTTCTTTATCTTACGTTATTGTTTATCTTCTACTTCTAGTTTTGAACCGTCATTGAATGTGATTTCTACTTCAAATTCTTTGTAGTTATCCTTCAAATCAAATGCTTTCAAGATTTGACTAATCACTTCAGATTTTTCCGTATCTTTTTCAATGTCCAATTCTTTCACATTCGGATAGATTTTATCAAATGCCTCTTGACCCTCTACATCAACATTATTCAACTCATCTTCTAAACTTGATTCAATTTTACCGTGATCTTGTTCAATTTCTGCTTCATATTCTTTATGGTTTGCATACTCTACTTCTAAATCAAATTCTTTGTAATCCAGTTCTTTCATCTTAGATTCCATTGATGATGTATCAGATGATTCGTCGTCTTCCTTATCTGCATTCGTATCTGCATCATCTTCTTGACCTGATTCGTTATCCGTATTGTCATCTGCTTCATTCGCTGTGTCATCAGATGCGTTGTTATCTGTTTCTTCAGTCGCGTTGTCATTAGAGTCGTCCTTCTTACTCGTGTCATCATCACTTGTACCACAAGCAACAAGACCAAAGGCGAAAATCGACATACCTAACAATAAGAGCAATCGTTTCATCAACTATACCTCCCATCTTTTTATCTTTCCACTTTTGTAACTTTTTAAACGCATTTCGCTCACCATTTACGATATAGACGCTTGAGGATTATCTGCCTCTAATAACTTCCGAAAAGCTGTAGCCGGAATCGGCTTACTATACAAATAGCCTTGTCCATACTCACAACCATATGCCAGAAGTGTTTCTTCTTGATGCCGCTCCTCAATGCCTTCAGCAATGAGCGCAACATTAATGTTTTTACCAAGTTGAATGATTGTTTTTACAATTGAATTCACCGCTTCATTTGTGCCCATTTGGCGCACAAAGGCTTGGTCAATCTTCAAATAATCAATATCGAGCATACTTAGTACACTTAAAGATGCATAACCTGTCCCGAAATCATCTACGGAGATTTTCACACCAATTTCTTTCAGCTTACGGAAGATTCGCTTCGATTCTTCAAGATCTTGCATGAGAGATTCCGTTATTTCTAATTCTAAACAATCCGGACTTAACCCATGTCGCCATAAACAAGCACGTACCTTATCAGGGAAATGACATTCGCGTAGCTGACGAATCGATACATTTACAGAAACAGTCATGTCATAGCTTGCATCTTGCCATTCTTTTAATTGCTTACAAGCAGTTTCTAACACCCACTCCCCAATTGGAATGATCATGCCAGACGACTCAGCAATCGGGATGAATTCACATGGCGAAATAAATCCGTGCTCGGGATGTTCCCAACGAATAAGTGCTTCTGCACCGATAATGCCACTTTGTTGCAGATCTTTCTTCGCTTGATAATATAGCCGTAGCTCATTGCGCTCGACAGCTGTTTGCAAATCTTGCTCTAATGTAAGCTTTCGTAATGCTTGTTCTGACAAAATTGGATTATATAATAAATACGTACTACTTTCTTCCCTTTTGGCAGCCGCTAAAGCTTGGCTCGCTTGGGTCAGCAATTCTTCAGCACCTTCTCCTTGCTCCGGAAAGATGGT
>DVIO01000174.1 GCA_018711205.1 Candidatus Avamphibacillus intestinigallinarum
GTCATTATTTTACAATAAAAAAATCCCTATTCATCTTCGTTCATAAGGTGAATAGGGATTTTGTAATCTAAGTATAGCAATGATTATCTAACGACTAATACATCGCAATCTGATTGTCTAACGATATTTTCAGAGACACTACCGATTAAAAATCTTTCCACAGCATTTAAACCAGTTGCGCCACAAATGATTAAATCACATTCTTTGTTTTTAGAAATGTCTTTAGCAATTTTAATTTTAGGAGAACCATATTCAATGACTTTTTCAACATTTTCAATGCCTGCTTTTTTAGCTTCAGCCATATAACGGTCTAAAATTTCTGTTGCATACTCGTCTGCACGTTCAGCAAGTGTGCGGTCATAAGCTTCTGCTGTAGCAAATGTTCGAGAATCTACAACGTGAGCTAGAATAAGATGTGAATTGTTATTTTTTGCAACCTCTAATGATTTCTGGAATGCTTTCTCAGCAGCATCGGAACCATCAATTGCAACGACAATATTTTCGTATTTCATGTAAACTCCCCCTTTTAGAGTATTATATACCCTTTCGTGAAATAAGTATGCTATTTTTTTAATTTACTTTAAAAATAGCTGATTTCATACATGAATGTAATCATTTGACGTTGAAAAGTCAAACGTCAAATGAAAAGGGCGTTTTTCATTTGCTCATATCAAAACGTTTTATTGCTCGGTGAAAGGGGTATCGATTTGCACCTTCAAACTTTATACGTAAATTTGAAGGTGAATTCAATGTTCATTTGTGACGTATGATTTGAATACAATCAACCAATCATACATAGATAAGTGAATGAAGTTTATGTTTGAATGTTTAACAATTGCTATTTCATAATATTAAGCAAAATATTGAAGGGGGAACTGTACGATGCGTATTGGGATTCCGAAAGAAATTAAAAATAATGAGAACCGTGTGGCAATGACTCCAGCAGGGGTACATAGTTTGAAATTAGCTGGCCATGAAGTATTTGTTGAGACAAATGCGGGAGTTGGTTCAGGTTTTAAAGATGAAGAGTATGAAGAATCAGGTGCTGTTATTACAAAGACAGCTAAAGAGGCTTGGGATGTTGAAATGGTCATGAAGGTAAAAGAACCTTTACCAGAAGAATATGATTATTTTTATGAAGGGCTTATTCTGTTTACGTACTTACATCTAGCTGCTGAACCTGAATTAACAAAGGCATTAACGGATAAAAAGGTCGTTGGGATTGCTTATGAGACAGTACAATTACCGAATCAATCATTACCATTACTTACACCTATGAGTGAAGTAGCGGGAAGAATGGCAACACAAATCGGTGCACAATTCCTTGAAAAAAATTATGGTGGGCGTGGTGTCTTACTAGCTGGTATTCCAGGCGTGTCTAAAGGACGTGTAACCGTTATCGGTGCTGGTGTTGTCGGAACAAATGCGGCTAAAATTGCTGTGGGATTAGGTGCAGATGTGACGATATTGGACTTAAACCCGGAAAGACTACGTGAAATCGATGTTGAATTTGGTTCCTCAGTACAGACGATGATGTCGTCACCATTTACCATCGCCGAAGCTGTGAAAGAATCTGACTTGGTTGTCGGTGCAGTACTTATCCCAGGAGCTAAAGCACCGAAATTGGTCACTGAAGAAATGGTGAAACAAATGCCAGAAGGTTCAGTTGTTGTGGACGTAGCGATAGACCAAGGTGGCATCTTTGAAACGTCAGATCGTATTTCGACACATGATGATCCGACATATACAAAACACGGTGTGCTACATTATGCAGTAGCCAATATTCCAGGAGCTGTTCCAAGAACGGCGACAATTGGTTTAACCAATGTGACCATCCCTTATGCATTGCAAATCGCAAATAAAGGGTATGAAAAAGCATGTGAAGAAAACGAAGCATTACGAAAAGGGATCAACACACTAGGTGGTTATGTAACCTATGAAAGTGTTGCAAAAGCACATAATTTAGAATATAAGCCTGTTTAAACAAACCATTCAAGCAACGAAAACGCAAATAAAAATTTGAAGTAAGATATTATAAAACGGACAATCATTTGATAAGAGTGAAGGTTACTCTGTATCATGGTTGTTCGTTTTTATTTTTTAACTGTATTTTGTAATGCATGATTATTTAGTGTAAGTTCTATAAATTTTCTTGTTTCATAAACTAGAACGACTAGGGAGGTTGTTCGTATGAAACAATATGCATTGCTACGTTTATTATTTGCTTTATTCCTGTTATATATTGCATGGCCTAGTATGATACAACCAGCATCAGGAGTAGCACAGCTTTTTTGGAGTATGTGGTTTGTATTTGTATTGGTTGTGTCTGGTGCCAATCTTGCGACGTTAATGGAACTGAATAGAACAGTTCGATTGGAACAGAGTAATACAAGGAGAAGACAAGTAGATAATCATTGAGTCTAATCTGTTCTAACTGTATAATCTAATATGAAAAAGATATTAGTACAGTTAAAGGATGAGTAGAGAATAGTGGCAACAAAACATGAACAAATAATCCGTTATATTACGTCTCTGGAGATTGGTGAGAAAATTTCAGTTAGACAAATTGCCAAACATTTACATGTCTCTGATGGAACAGCTTACCGTGCCATTAAAGAAGCTGAAAACCAAGGGATTGTCAGTACGATTGAACGTGTCGGTACAATCCGAATTGAAAAAAAGAAAAAAGAAAACTTTGAGCGTTTAAGCTTTGCAGAAGTGATTAATATCGTGGATGGCCAAGTACTTGGTGGACGTGATGGACTGCATAAGACATTGAATCGCTTTTTAATCGGCGCCATGAAGCTAGAAGCGATGATGCGTTATACAGAAGCAGGGTCATTGCTTATTGTTGGGAATCGTGTCAAAGCGCATGAACTTGCAATTGAAGCAGGTGCAGCTGTGCTCATTACAGGTGGATTTGATACAGATGAATCCATCAAACGACTCGCTGATGAAAAACAATTACCCATTATGTCAACAAGCTATGATACGTTTACAGTTGCGACGATGATCAACCGGGCGATTTATGATCAATTAATTAAAAAAGAAATTGTTGTTGTAGATGATATCTTTACACCGTTTCATGAAGCGCACTATTTGTATAAGACCGATAAAATAAAAAACTGGCATGCATTAAATCAAGAAACTTCTCATACGAAGTTTCCGGTTATTAATGATGAACGTAAATTAGTTGGTATGATTACATCAAAAGATATTATGCGTAAAGAAGTAGAGGTCCATATTGATAAAGTGATGACAAAAGAGCCTCAAGTGGTACATCCTCAGACTTCATTAGCATATGTAGCTCATATGATGGTTTGGGAAGGGATTGAGGTTGTTCCCGTTGTCGATGAATTTATGGTATTACAAGGTATTATTACGCGACAAGATGTTTTAAAAGCCTTACAACATGTTCAAAGACAACCTCAAATTGGTGAAACCATTGAGGATATTATTACAGGCAATCTAACAACGGACAAAGATGCAACCAATTATATGACCGTTGTGACCCCTCAAATGACGAATCAATTAGGAACATTGTCGAATGGCGTCTTCACATCTCTTGTAACAGAAGCGGCAACAAGACTTGTTGAATCATTAAATAGAGGAGACTTAGTTGTAGAAAATATCACAGTCTACTTCATCAAACCTGTACCGATTGATGCGGAGTTATGTATTCAACCGAAGATTTTAGAAATTGGAAGGATCTATACAAAAATTGACGTTGAAATTTATAATGAGAAAAAACTAGTTGGAAAGGGGTTATTGATGGCCCAACTGATTGAGCGGTGAGTCCCTGGTTTTAAAGCAAGCCAATTAAAAGAGGTTAGATTTAGACTGACATAGCGATATGAGACACATATAAAACACCTTAATTAGGCTGCCATTACACTGTATTTTACTGGTGTTAGGTAGCCTAATTTTTCTTGAATGCGTTCTTCATTATAATATTTTAAATAGTTTACAACCCGCTCATTGACCTCATGATTACTTAACGAGTTAAATTTCACATATTGAAACTCCTCAGACTTCAAGTTTGAATGAAACGATTCAATCACCGCATTATCCCAACAATTTCCTCTACGAGACATACTGCTTACGAGATGACACTTTTTAACAAGTTCTTGATAGGCATAGGACGTATAAACGCTACCTTGGTCTGAATGGATAATGACCCCTTCGGGGTTATTACGAACTTTCAAAGCTGCCTTTAACGTATCAATAATAAGTGGCGTCTGTTGGTGATTGTATAATTTATAGGCCACGATTTCATTATTGAATAAATCCATAATGGTAGAAAGGTATTTTACAGTACTGCCATATTGGATATAGGTGATATCTGTGACCCATTTTTTGTTTGGAGCACTTGCAGTAAAATTGCGTTCTAGAAGATCTGGAGCGATTATGACGCTTTCTCCCTGAGATTTCCATTTTCGCTTTGGTTTGATACGGCATTGTAAATTATGCTTTTGCATGATTGCTTGAACTGTATTTCGGTTTAATTCTATTTTATATTCCTTCTTTAACAAAGCCTTTATTTTTCTGTGACCATTACGATATTTGGTTCTTTTACATAATTCAATGATTGCTTCTTCCTTCACTGAGAGTTGAGCCGAGACTTCCTCTGCACGCCATCTATAATAGTTTGATCGCGGTACATTAAGAGCACCCAAGATGGCAATAATCGTATATTTTCCCCTAAATCTTTCTACAATTTGTAAAACTATTTCTTTTTCAACTCCCTTTCGAGCTCCATGTACTTTTTTAAAATTTCGTTCTCCATTTTCAAGTGGGACAATTGACGTTCACGCTTGTCATCCTCACTGGTTATTTCCGGACCATGACCGAAGGTATATTGTTTACCAATTGGCTGATCAAATCGATAAATCTCCTTTGAACGATACCATCTCATCCAGGTTTCAACCTGTGATTTATTTTTTATTCCATGCTTCTCCATAATTTCTTTCGTCGACAATTCACCACTTAGTTTATCTTTAACAACTGCCCATTTAACTTCACTTGAATATACATTTTTGCCCACGCAAAAACACCTCCGATGTAAGTACTTTTTATAAGTATACCACTTCGAAGGTGTTTTATATTGTCTCAAATATTTAGGTTAGCCCAATTGTATATAAGACAATCTAACCTCTTTTATACGCCTAAGATTCTGCGTGAATTCGTTTCCACTCTTTTCGGTAATGCTTCGCTTCTTTGAAGCCACGAACTGCTTGAGCGCCGCCGAGTAAAATGAATACGAGCATAATATATAAGGATAGCTTCGATTGATATAAAATATATTGATTTAAACCGAAGAGAAGTACGAACGTACCAAGACAAATTCTTGATTTTGCGTTAATATAGACTTGTAGAAGACGTTCTTTTTCTTTTATAATTTGTACTTTATAATAAACATATAAGACAAGTGTTACAATCATAATGACTGAAAAGATAAACAAAGCAATCTACTCCCTACATTTGGAATCAAACATAATAATTCTATTGTAACTTGTTTTCAAATGATATGCTAGATTGTTAAAACATAAATATAGGAGAATATTATGAAAATCAAACAAATTATTGAATCCATTCAAGCTCATGACAAGATTATCATTCATCGACATGTACGACCAGATCCAGATGCATACGGTTCACAAGCGGGATTAGGTGAAATATTACGGATTTCTTTTCCTGAGAAATCGATTTATGTAGTTGGTGAAGAAGATCCGTCGCTAGATTTCTTAGTGACCATGGATCATATTTCAGACAAGGTGTATGAAGGGGCACTAGTGATTGTTTGTGATACAGCTAATACTCCACGTATTTCAGATCAGCGTTATAATAAAGGTGCCGCTTTAATAAAAATTGATCATCATCCGAATCATGATCCATATGGTGATATCGTTTGGGTAGATACAGAGGCTAGTTCTACAAGCGAAATGATTTATGAATTTTATCAAACAGCTAAAGAATACGGTTTTAACATGAACGATCAAGCTGCAAAATTAATTTATGCGGGTATCGTTGGGGATACTGGACGCTTTTTATTCCCGAATACAACGGCGAAAACATTTTCATATGCTGAAGAATTAATACAATATGATTTTAACCGAACGGCATTATATAATGGTTTATATAAAATAAAAGATAATATTGCGCGTCTAAGGGGATATGTATTAAGTCATTTTAAATTAGAAGAGTCAGGTATGTGCTCGATTAAGCTACAACAAGATATTTTAGAAAAATATGATGTGACAACTCAAGAAACAGGTCAACTCGTACAGACGCTAAGTGATATTGAGGGTATGAAAGCATGGGTATTTTTCATTGAAGAATCAGATTGTATTCGCGTCCGTTTACGCTCAAAAGGCCCGATTATTAATACAATTGCACAACAATTCAATGGGGGCGGACATCCGCTTGCTTCAGGTGCTACAGTTGATTCTTGGGAAGAGGCAGATCGTTTAATTCAAGAATTGGACCGAGTTTGTGCTGCATACGGTCATTAAAAAGTGCTCTATAGCACTTTTTTCCGTTATGCTAAACGTGCTTTTAAAGAGATACGAATGGTTTTGGCAATGGCTATTTTTTGAACTTCCATATGATAGGCGAAATCATCTACTTTGAATGTTTTATTTTCAATTGACTTGATGAGCAATTGATCATTATCAGATACAGATGATAAAGGTTTTCCAATTGTATCTTTAATCTCATCCTTGATGGCTTCTTCAAGCTGATGCATAAGTAGGCGGTCAATTTGCAACTGCTTCGTATTAGAAATTTGAATTTCTATAGCTGTAATGGCGACTTTTTCTTTAAATCTTTCATCAAGTTCATCCTTATCATCAGAAAGTATGTCATTTTCTTGTTTTAAATCTGTAATAGTAGATTCAAGCTCTTGATTTTCTGTTAAGAGCCGCTCATACATCACACCTTGCATATAGGCAAAAATCCCATAAGAAATAACAGCACCAAAGAAGAATCCAGCTATGAAACGTTGCCATTTTGGTTGTTTATATAATCTAGGAACATGCATTATGATAAGTCCTCTTGGATAAAATAGCTTAAAATGATCATGGCTGTTTTGACACCGGCCATAGCGGAAAAGATATATAAAGCTTGTTTAACGATATCAAAGGTTGAGCCTTCAAAAATACCACGTTCGAAGGTTGCAATAGCATCAAATGTACCTCCGATTGCAGCTGCAATCGCCCATATTCGTAAGCTTTTAGCAATCCGGTGAATAGCTGATATGGGTGGATTACCTGTAGCGAATGATCCGATGCTTCCAATAATTGCGCCTCCAATTACAACCCCGAATGCAATAAAGTAACAATGTATAAAACCTGCAAAAAATCGTTCCTCAATCAAAGCATTCACACCTTCGTTTGGACAATCTTTTATAATCTATGCAACGTATAGAAAGGATATTCTATTCAGAGAAAAATCAATTCGAAAGGAGGTTTATACATGGCTACACATTTACATGTTCAATCGAGTTACAGTTTAATGGACAGTACAGTAAAAATTGATGATCTTGTGAAAACGGCAAAACAGTTAGGATATGCTAGACTCGCTTTAACAGATAACCAGGTTATGTACGGTGTCATACCGTTTTATAAAGCATGTATCAAAGAAGGCATTCAACCCATTATTGGTCTCACAATTGAAGTCGTTTATGAGAATCAATCTCGGGATACCTTTACGTTACTTGCTAAAAACGAGACAGGCTATGAGACGTTATTGCAATTATCTACTGATATCCAATTATCTGAAGATGCATATTTGTCAGTGGACTCTTTTAAACAATATACAACTGGATTAATTGCCATCTTACATATCGAAGAAGCATCTGTGAATGAATGGCTACGTACGCAAGATATCACAAGTGCCAGCAACTGGATCAGCTTTTGGAAAGGTCATTTTGAAGCAGAAGATTTTTATATGGGCATTTCCAATCAAGCACTGATGACATCTCGTGAAAACATTACTGTCTTAAAAACGATTGCCGAGCAAACAAACGTATCCGTTGTAGCGGTTCCAATTGTCGCATATGTGCATGAAAAAGAGAGATTTGCCTTTGAATGTTTACAGGCGATGAAATATGACCAAACATGGTCGTATGAAGAGACTTCAGTCATAACGGAGTCCGTTACCCATTTGCAAGCAATAGACGAATTTGAACGTACATATGATAATTGGCCGGAACTGATCCAACATACAGATGATATTGCGAATCGCTGTTCGCTTAACATTGATTTTGATGAACAAATGTTACCGGCTTATCCAGTACCCAATGAACAAACCGCATCAGAATATTTACAAAATATGTGTATGAGTGGTTTGGAACAACGGTACCCACAACTTACAGACGAAATAGAACAGCGTTTGCAATATGAATTAAAGATTATTGATGAAATGGGCTTTAGTGATTATTTCTTAATTGTGTGGGATTTTATCCGTTATGCAAAGGATCATCGAATTATCGTTGGCCCAGGTAGAGGTTCGGCGGCAGGTTCGCTTGTTGCCTATGTGTTAGGGATTACGAATGTCGATCCATTGAAGTATGAGTTATTGTTTGAACGATTTTTAAATCCTGAACGTGTGACGATGCCTGATATTGATGTTGACTTTTCGGATTTGCGTCGGGATGAAGTAATTGAGTATGTACGCGAAAAATATGGCCAAACCCATGTCGCACAAATTATTACATTTGGAACATTTGCTGCACGTTCACTGATTCGTGAGCTCGTAAAGACGTTAGATATTTCCGACGATGATATGTATTTCATTTTAAAGGAAATGTCAAAACTAGGTTCACTTCCGGTCGCTAAATATTTGCATGAATCCAATACGTTAAAAGATTACGTATCACAATCAGAGAAACTAAAAACGATGTTTCGTGTTGCGGTCAAATTAGAAGGATTACCTAGGCATATCTCGACACATGCTGCTGGTGTCGTGATTAGTAAAGAGCCACTTACGAAGCACGTACCATTGACAGAAGGCTCAAATGAGACCTATTTAACACAATTTGCGATGAATGAATTAGAAGCAATTGGCTTGTTGAAGATGGACTTTCTAGGGTTAAGAAATCTAAGTTTAATTGAGCGAATCATCAAATCGATTTATTATACGAATGGACAAACATTAAACTTAGATGAGATTCCGACGAATGATGAAAAAACATTTCAACTATTACAACGCGGACGAACTAATGGCGTCTTTCAATTGGAATCCAATGGTATGAAGAATGTATTAAGAGAGTTATCACCGAACGAATTCGCTGATATTGTGGCAGTGAATGCATTATATAGACCAGGTCCAATGGAGTATATTCCAACCTATATTAAGCGAAAAAAAGGCTTGGAACAGATCACATATCCACATCCGGACTTAACAGATATTTTAAAAGACACATATGGTGTATTGATTTATCAAGAACAAATTATGCAAATTGCTCATAAGATAGCCGGGTTTACATTAGGAGAAGCGGATATTTTAAGAAGAGCTGTAAGTAAAAAGAAAGAAGCCTTGTTAGCTGAACAACGTGCTGGATTTATACAAGGTTGTCTAACGAATGGATATACAGAACAAGTTGCTAAAGAAATCTTTAATTGGATTGTGAAATTTGCCAATTACGGATTTAATAAGAGTCATGCTGTTGCTTATAGTAAGATATCTTATGAATTAGCTTATTTAAAAGCTCAATATCCATTAAACTTTTTTGCAGAAATTATGAATTCAATATTAGGAGACCATACAAAATTAACCAATTATATTAGAGAAGCAAGTGAATCAGGCATACAAGTACTTGGTCCATCGATACAAAAGAGCTATGGCTTTTATAAAGTTGAATCTAAAGCAATTCGCATGGGATTACAAGCTATAAAAGGGATTGGTCATCAAGTCATTAAGGAAATTATCGCGATACGCAAAGAAGCCCCATTTAAAAATTTATTTGATTTTTGTTTACGTGTCGATTTAAAAATCTGTACGCGTACAGTGATTGAGTCACTTGTGCGTGCTGGGGCATTTGATGAGCTATACCCCAATAGAGCAACATTATTAGCATCAATTGATACGGCAATCGAACAAGGAGAATTATTTAAAGAGTATAAAGATCAACCAAGTTTCTTTACAGGGGCACTTGAAGCGGAATATATTGAGATGCAGGATTTCAGTCAAATGAAAAAGCTTCAGGACGAAAAAGAACTATTAGGACTTTATATCTCAAGTCATCCACTTAAAGATAGTCGTGCGATATTCAATCAAAAAGGATTTTTTACATTAAGTAGAGCTAGCTCAATGCTAGGTAAACGCCAAGCGACAGCTGTAGCAATTGTTCAAGAAATTAAAGTGATTCGTACAAAGCGTGGAGAATCAATGGCTTTTATTACGTTGAATGATGAGACTGGCCATTTGGATACAGTGATGTTTCCTGAGCTATATCGCAATGTAAATCGCTGGTTAGAAGAAGAAATGATTGTCCAAGTCATTGGAAAAGTGGATACTAGAAACGATCGTATTCAGCTAATTATGAATGACATTCAGCCGTATGAACTTGATTGTTTACAAGAAAATAGTCACAAACGCATTTATATTAAAGTAACTGAATCCGTACAAGAAGAAGCGGCTTTACAATATTTAGAAACGTTGACAAGAGAATATAAGGGACATATTCCATTAATTATTCATTTATCTGATAAAAAGAAAACATATCAACTACAAGATATGTATCGTCTGAATGATACAGAAGCTTGTCTAAAACAGCTTATGGATTATTTTGGTGAAAAACATGTGGTAATTCAGTAATCTCCTGTGCATTACTTTACACAGTAGTCGGTTTTGATATAATGTAAGGGTTAGTTTTAACGGTTCGCCTACGAATTTATTATTTTTATATCATTTACAATTTATGACAACATTTTGAGAACATATCGTATATACTCTGCGATAGGGCTAAAACAAGTCGATTCACGAAAAGACTTTATATGTGAGTTGCTTGTGAGGGAGGAAGTTAATTTTGTTTAAAGATATATTTGGCAAAAAGAAAAATCATACAACAATTCCAGACGAGAATCAAAAACTAGATATACCCGAAGGCTTGATGATGAAGTGTCAAAGCTGTGGAGAAATTTATTACCGAAAAGAAATGAAAAAGCACTTATTCGTA
The DNA here is from genome assembly GCA_018711205.1 of Candidatus Avamphibacillus intestinigallinarum. GTDB lineage: Bacteria > Bacillota > Bacilli > Bacillales > Amphibacillaceae > Avamphibacillus > Avamphibacillus intestinigallinarum. The sequence continues at coordinate 11,180 of DVIO01000174.1, forward strand.
TGTCCAAAATGCGGGCATCATCATCCGCTAAATGCATGGAAGCGAATTAATAGCTTATATGATGCAGATAGTTTTGAAGAATGGGATCGTGATTTAACGTCAGCAAATCCACTCGATTTCCCTGAGTATGAAGAAAAGCTTGCCAAAGATAAGAAGAAAACGAATTTAAATGAAGCAGTGGTCACAGGCAAAGGTACGATTGATGGACGACCACTTGCCATAGCTGTAATGGATTCTCGTTTCCGAATGGCAAGCATGGGATCGGCAGTCGGGGAGAAAATTACCCGTGCAATTGAAAATGCCCGCAAAGAGCAGATTCCAATCGTTGTTTTCGCTGCATCTGGTGGTGCAAGAATGCAAGAAGGTGTGTTTAGCCTCATGCAGATGACAAAAACGTCAATGGCCATTGAACGTCTCTCACAAGCAGGCGGCTTATTCATCTCAGTAATGACGCATCCAACTACGGGTGGTGTTTCTGCTAGTTTTGCTTCTTTAGGAGATTATAACTTTGCTGAACCTGGAGCGTTAATCGGGTTTGCTGGTAGACGTATTATTGAGCAAACGATTCGAGAAAAGTTACCAAAGGATTTTCAAACTGCAGAGTTCCTGCTTAAACACGGACAATTAGATAGAATTATTGAGCGCGGAAAAATGAAAGAAACGCTAAGTTTACTTCTAAAACTTCATGAGAAGGGCGGCGATCGTTCATGAAGCAAGTGCTAGAATTTGAAAAACCTATTATTCATCTTAAGGAAAAAATTGCAGAGTTAAAAAAGATTACACAAGACTCAGAGATCGATTTGACGAAAGAGATTAATCGTTTAGAAGAACGATTACGCTCATTAGAAGATGATATCTACGGAAATTTACGACCTTGGGATAAAGTGCTAATGGCGCGTCATCAAGAAAGACCGACAACACTCGATTATATAGAAGGGTTGTTTACGGATTTCATTGAATTTTATGGAGATCGTTTATTTGGTGACGATCATGCAATTGTTTCTGGAATTGGCTTTTATCAAGACCAACCCGTGACAATTATTGGCCATCAACGTGGAAAAGATACCAAGGATAATATAAAACGTAATTTTGGAATGCCACATCCAGAAGGTTACCGTAAAGCATTACGTCATATGAAACAAGCTGAGAAATTTAATCGTCCAATTATTTGTTTCATTGATACAAAAGGTGCTTATCCCGGTAAGGCAGCAGAAGAACGAGGACAAAGTGAAGCAATTGCACGAAATCTTATGGAAATGTCTGGTTTAACTGTTCCGATTATTTGTATCGTAATAGGCGAAGGCGGAAGTGGTGGCGCTCTTGCTTTAGGAGTTGGTGACCATCTGCATATGCTAGAAAATTCTACATACTCCGTTATTTCTCCAGAAGGTGCTGCGGCTTTACTTTGGAAAGATTCAAAACGTGCTCAAGATGCAGCAGAAACGATGCGTATTACAGCGCTTGATTTAAAGGAGATGGGGATAGTAGATGACATTATTCCTGAACCTAAAGGTGGCGCACATCGAGATTTAGACGCGCAAGTCAGACATATTGATACTGTCATAGAAAAATCACTTAACATATTAAAACCGTTAAAAACGGATGAATTATTGGATAAACGTTGGGAAAAATATAAAACGATTGGTAGCTATCAAGAATCAGGTTTAGAACAACATGAATGATGTGAAAAACTCTTAGACATGAGGTAATCAAATGTCTAAGAGTTTTTTTGATTATTGTGGTCTTTTTTATATTTATTGTGTTTAATGTTGTTTCTGATTATGATAAAGATAGGTAAAAAATGAGTGTATGCAACAAGTTGGGGGAGAAAGAGATGAAAAGAATTGCTGTATTGACAAGCGGTGGAGACGCTCCAGGGATGAATGCTTGCATTAGAGCTATTGTGCGTAAAGCTTACGCAGAAGGAATAGAGACCGTTGGCATATATGAAGGATTCGAAGGTTTAATCCATGGAAATATGGAGATACTTCAAGTTGGCTCTGTTGGAGACATTATTCAGCGCGGTGGAACAATGTTATATTCAGCACGCTCAAAAGCATTTGAAACAGAAGAAGGCCAACATCAAGCATTAAAACATTTACAGTCTAATGAAATTGATGGATTAGTCGTCATTGGTGGTGACGGAAGTCTACGCGGAGCACAAGCGCTTACTGAACATGGTTTTCCATGTGTTGGTATTCCAGCAACGATTGATAATGATATAACGGGGACAGATTTTACAATCGGATTCGATACAGCGCTTAACACAATCATCGATTGTATTGACAAGATTCGTGATACTGCAACATCCCACGAACGTACATATGTTATTGAAGTAATGGGACGGGATGCAGGAGATCTTGCTTTATGGTCAGGGCTCGCTGGTGGTGCGGAGAGTATTTTAATACCAGAACATAATACATCATTTGAAGAAGTGACAAAACGATTGCTAACGGGTATAGAAAGAGGAAAGCGCCATAGTATTATTTTACTTGCAGAAGGTTTTGCCGATGGAAAACAATATACTAAAGAAATAGAGCGGGTAACAGGGCATGAAGCTAGGTTGACAGTGCTTGGACATATCCAACGTGGTGGTTCACCGAGTGCGACTGATCGGGTTTTAGCAAGTAGATTTGGAGCCTATGCAGTAGAATGTTTACAAAAGGGTAAATCAAATATAATGGTCCGATTATCTTGCAATCAAATTTCACATCAATCATTAGAAGATACA
>DVIO01000175.1 GCA_018711205.1 Candidatus Avamphibacillus intestinigallinarum
TCTTTGCTGCCCTTTCAAAATGAACCATACAATAATATAAACGGGCGCTAGATATTGTAATAGTGTAGCGACAGCGGCATTACCCGCCTCAATTGAAGCCATATAAGAATACTGAACTAATAACATCCCAAACAAACTAAAGAGGATAAGAGATACTCTTTTTTGGGAATCCTTCCATATGATAAAAACATTCTTTGTACCTGTTATGAGCGTTTGTACCCCCAATAATAACAGGCCACTCACAACAAGCCTTGTAGAAACATACCAATTCACATTAAGACCAGCTGTTTTAAATAAATAATCAGCTGCTGTTCCTCCAATTCCCCAAAAACTCGCCCCAACTATAACAAACATAATTCCGACGTATCGACTATTTGTATTTTTCATAACATCACCTATAATACTAATATATGAATACAATAGCTTAAATCAGTGCATGATTATATCAAAATATGGTCATAAAATATATAAATATTGAGGTGACAGTATGAGGAAAAAAGATATTATTCTAAATGCAAATAATGAAGAGCTTATTCCCTATTCAAATCCAGATTGGCCACACTCTATCGAATATACAAACATTTCCAAAACAATCTTGGGTTATATCCCGTTGCATTGGCATGAAGAATTGCAATTTGTCGTCGTAAAAGAAGGCACCATCGAACTGCGCATTTTAGGTCAAGCAATAAAGTTATCCGAAGGCACCGGATTCTTTATCAATTCTGGGATAATCCATGAAATACACGCAAAAACATTCAATGCTTCCTTTTTGTGCTGGAACATAGGCATTTCATTGTTTGATCAGTATATCCAAACTACATACATTCTTCCATTAATCCAAGAAGGTAACACCCCTTACGTTATGTTAGATCCATTAAAGGAAAAACATAGTCGTATCATACAAGCTATTTTAATGAGTTATGATGCCTACGTAACAAAGGAGAAAGGATTTGAATTGACCGTCACTAGTCAATATCTAATTTGTTTAAAAGAATTACTGGATGACATCGCTTTTCATTCAACTAATCGTTTTCCAATTTACGATCAAAGAATAAAAGATATCCTAGAACATATTCACCAACACTATCAAGACAAAATTAATTTGCACACATTAGCTGAAATAGCGCATTTAAGTAAATCAGAAACGAACAGATTATTTAAAAAGCATGTTGGGCGCACCCCATTCACATACATTCTTGATTATCGTTTAGAGCGAAGTATTCCCCTTCTAATCGGAACTAGAAGAAGCATTACGGACATTTCGTTTGAGTGTGGATTTTCTAGTGTTAGTTACTTTATAGAAAAATTCAAGGAAACATTTCAGATTACACCCAAGAAATTTAGAGATCAAAAAAGTAAGGAACATTAGACAGTCATCCCAATTGACCCACTTCATTATAAAGAAACGGGACGAAATGCTGTTGCATTCGCCCCGAATTGATATGATTATCTAATTGAATCACGCTTGAATATATATTGTATCTTTGTTTTATTTTCTCTCTTCGACTCCTAATGCCAACTATTTAACAATAGGCACTAAGTTGTTTGCTTAAAGCACAAACAAGTAACTCGGATATAAACATGTCATTTTTTCAATCCATGCTTACTACTCCACGGTCACACTTTTAGCGAGATTCCGTGGTTTATCTACATCACACCCGCGATGGAGTGCCGCATAATAAGCGAGTAATTGAAGTGGTACTACACTTATAAGCGGTGTTAGAATCTCATGAACAGCTGGAAGCACAAGGGCATCACCCGTTTGTTCCATTCCTTCCATGCTGATGGTTAACGCTTTTGCTCCTCGGGAAACAACCTCTTGCACATTTGAACGGATTGGATGATTCACGGCTTTCTGTGTTGCTAGAGCAATAACCGGTGTATCTTCTTCAATCAATGCAATCGTGCCATGCTTCAGCTCTCCGCCAGCAAAGCCTTCTGCTTGAATGTACGAGATTTCTTTTAATTTTAGAGCACCTTCTGAACAAACATAGTAGTCGATGCCACGTCCAATGAAAAAGGCATTGCGTGTCGTATTTAAAAAGGTTTTTGCGAGTTCCTCAATCTTGTCTTTTTGTTCTGTTAATGTTTCGATGACACTTGCAGCAATTGCCAATTCCTGTAATAGATCAAAATCTAGTTGCACGCCTTTTTCACGGGCTGTATCTACAGCAAGTAGTGCCAATACAGCAATTTGTGCCGTATACGCTTTTGTAGAAGCAACCGCAATTTCAGGACCAGCATGAAGTTGTAATGTGTGATTGGATTCCCGCGACAATGTCGAGCCCGGCACATTGGTCAGCGTAATCGTGTTAAACCCACGTTTTTTTACTTTTGTTAAAACGGCTCGTGCATCCGCTGTTTCACCACTTTGGGAAATAAAGATAAACAATGGATTCTCTGATAATAAAGGCGTATGATACGCAAATTCACTCGCAATATGAACCTCAACAGGAATGCTTGCTAGTGTTTCAATAAACTGCTTACCAACAAGGCCTGCATGATAACTCGTGCCACTGGCGATGATATGAATTCGATCAGCTTCTTGCATTGTGTTTCTAATGTCTTGACTCATTTCTAACTGACCATCACTATTTTGATAAGCTTGAATGATTTTACGTATGACAAAGGGCTGTTCATCAATTTCTTTAAGCATAAAGTGTGCGTAAGTCCCTTTTTCAATATCTTGCATATCCAGTTCAGCTGTATAAGGCTCACGTTCAATTACACTACCCTCTACATCCATCATAACGATGCTGTCTTTATGAAGTAATACAATTTCTTCATCGTGAATTTCTACATATTGGTCCGTTTCCTTTAATGTCGCCATGGCATCACTCGCAATGACATTAAATCCATTGCCTATCCCAACCAATAATGGACTTTTATTTTTAGCCACATACAAAGTATCTACATCTTCATTATCCAATAGGCCAATTGCATAAGAACCCTGTAACAACTGAATGGTTTGTCTAAAAGCTGTTACGGTGTCTTGCGTTGTCTGACTCATTTTGTCCATTAATTGTACAATGACCTCTGTATCTGTTTCACTTTTAAAAGGTACATCCTGTAAATATGTTTCTTTCAGTTCTTGGTAATTTTCGATTACGCCATTGTGGACAATCGTAAACCGACCTGAAGCACTTTCATGTGGATGTGCATTTTCTTCACTTGGCACACCATGTGTCGCCCAGCGCGTATGACCGATCCCGAGTGTTCCAAAAGCCTCGTCCTCCATTTTCTCTCGTAAAGCAGCAATCCGTCCTTTTACTTTAGTGATATTTAACGTTTCTCCTAAAAGAGCGATTCCTGCAGAATCATACCCACGATATTCCAATTTTTCGAGTCCATTTAATAAAATATTTTTTGCATTTTTCGTACCAATATATCCAACAATGCCACACATATGAATGCCTCCTCGTTCAAACTTTTATAGCTCTATTCATGTACGACATTCTGTTTACATCGTTGTCCAAAAAGTCACCTTTTTGTTTTTTATGCAAACGTAACAGTTGGAATGTACAACCGAGAGGTATCCGCCGAAAATTCGATACACCTCTTCCTCGTCAACTATTTGATTGACGTTCCAAATAGTTCTGGCGCTTTAGCAATCTGTCCAGCAACGCTCCTTTCTATATAAAAATATTTTCATTTCATTATTTTAGCTTATAAAAATAAAATCGGTCAATTTATTTTTTACGAATCGGCCTGCATTCATACATTTTTTTGAAGAAAACTTCGCTACATGTAGTTTCATTAAAAAGTTGTGACATAACTAAAATAGCGCATAAAAAAACGAACAAGTTTTAGATATGGAGTAAGGAAATATACGAGACTCCTGCGGGAACAGCACGAGTCTGAAGACCCCGCAGGAAGTGTCTTTCTTCCGAGGAGGCTGAAGCCGTGCCCGCGGAACGCGAAGTATATTTCTGTAACGATTGTATACTCTTATATCTATTGTTCGTTTTTTAACTATTTTAATTCTAGCCTCAAAATATATCATTCATTTACCAACTATGCGCGCCAACTGTTCCCGTTTCCGTTTTGACAAGCTGACCGTCAACGATTGTAATCACCCGATCACATAAATCAAGCACTCGTTCATCATGAGTCACCATAATGCCTGTTTTATTACGTGTTTTCACCTCATAAGATAATCGTTCGACTACATCGCGCCCACGTTTAGAATCAAGACTTGCTGTCGGTTCATCAGCGAAAATAATCTCCGGATCATTCATCAAGCTACGTGCAATCGCAACTCGTTGACGTTGCCCACCTGACAATTCATTTGGATACTGGTTCAACGTTTTTCCTAGACCAAAATGCTCTAACAATTCTTTCACACGTTCTTGTTGTTGTGACGTTTTTTGTTTCGCTAGAACATTAATCATTTGCAGCTGGTCTTTTATTTTCAAATACGGAATAAGATGTGCCGCTTGGAAGATGAAACCGATTTTATCCAAGCGTAGTTCCGTAATTTGTTTATTCGTGAGTTGTGACGTATCCTCTCCAGCGATGATGACTTTACCTGTCGTCGGTTCAAGCAACGCACCAGCTACTGATAATAATGTACTTTTACCAGAACCAGATGGCCCAATAATACCTACAAATTCACCTTTTTGGACATTTAAGCTGACATCATCTAATGCTTTAAACTCTGTTTTACCATCTTGATAAACTTTTGATACATGATTCAATGTTAAACTCATTTGGCTCCCCCCTCAATCGCTTCGATTGGATCGACTTTAACGACTTGGAATAATGATGTTAATGCACCAAGAATCGATACAACGAGCACCAAAAATGATGATTGCAGCATTTCCATACCATCTATGACAAACGGCATATCATCAGGCAATACCATCGCGACACCATAGGTGAGTGCTACGCCAAGTCCAATACAGACAACTGTTAAAATCGCCACTTGGGACATGAGATTTTTGATTAAATAGCTCGTTTTTGCACCAAGTGCTTTTAATACACCAAATTGATCACGTTTTTGTAGCGTCATCACATAGAAGAAGACAGCTAAGACAAACGCTGCGATGACGAGTAGGAAGACAATCATCATGTTAAGAGATGCTTGTTCCTCTGAGTAACTTGGAACCCCGTTCAATGCTTCTTTTTTATTGACGACATCAAAGTCGTTTAATGTGTTGCTTAAATCTTCCTGTTTCACATCATTTGTTTGTAAAGCCATTGCATTGATTTTTTGGTCACTGACATCACCAAATGCCGAGTCAGCTACGTATGCAACCGGTGTATGACTATACCGTTCATTTTTTGCAAATCCCGTGATTGTTAGCTTCACGTCACCTGCATTGACGACATCGCCAAGTTTCACACCTTCATCTTTCAATCCTTCATCGACGACAATATCTGTTTTAGATTTCATATTTTTACCTTCAACAGCATCAGGAATCAACATACTATTCTCTGAGGTCATGAAGAATGCCATATCAATGCCTTTTTCAGCATCATTTATTTTGGCATCGGTCATCATAATGGATAAAGGCGCAACGTCTTTTACACCTTCTATATCTTTAACGTTATCTAATTGATCTTGTTTGATTTGTGACTTACCAAGATCATGATCAACATCTTTTTCCATCACTAGATAATTCGCATTCATATCTTCAAGCGACGCAGCATTATTTGCTGAGAGCCCTTTAGCTAGCCCAGAAATAATAAATATCAAACTAGCGACTAATATAATAATTAAACCAATTAAAACATAGCGAAGTTTTGCATGAAACAATTCTCTCGTTGCTAAAAACATCACTGTTCAACTCCTTCAATCTTTACTATACATTGAGTATAGATTGTGAATATGAACAGAGAATGAACACGTGATTACACTTTTGGAAATGTACAGATAAATGTTGTACCTTCTCCTTCAGTCGATTCTACGGTAATCGTTGCACCATGCAGATCGATGATTTTCTTCACAATCGCTAAACCGAGTCCTGTACTGTTTGACGTTCGTACTCGAGCTGCATCGACTTTGTAAAAACGTTCAAAAATATACGGTAAGTGTTCCTTTTGAATGCCAATTCCCGAGTCTTGAATCGTAACAGAGACGTCCTGCTTCGTTTGTGCTGTTTGAATCATGATCTGTCCACCCTTATCTGTATAGGCAATTGCGTTGGAAATGAGATTCATCCATACTTGCTGCAGCATTTTAGCATCACCGTAAACATAGGCATCTTTCACATCAAGCTCAACAGCTATCTCCTTTTCCTCCCATTGATACGTTAAGGTCTGCACCACTTCTGTTAATTGATGCGCAACATTAAATGTTTCGTCATTTGATTGTGTCTCATCACGATCTAAGAAAGATAATGTCAGCAATTGTTTACTCAATAGCGATAAACGCTTACTCTCTTTTTCAATGATTTGTAAATATTCATCCCTTAGTTCCTCAGGGATATCCTTTTCACGTAACGCTTGTGAGAAACCATTAATAGATGTAAGCGGTGATTGGATTTCATGAGACACATTCGAAACGAACTCTTGCCTTTTTTCTTCTGTTTTCGATAACGACTTCGCCATCGTTTGAAAATCCGTCGCCAGTCTTCCGAGTTCATCACGGCGTTTCGTTTTAAAATCTACATCATATTGTCCATCTGTAATCGCATTAGTCGCACGGGCCAATTGTTTAATCGGTCGTACGATATAGCGTGTACTAAAGAGAATAAATAGAAAGCTCAAAGCTAGTAATAAGACGAGCATGATTGAAAGGAATATCCGCATTTCACCGAATTGTTGCTGTGTGTCCGGACGTACGAAAAGGGCAACAGATTCGTTCTCATCCTTAAGCGGAACGCCAACCGTATTCACAAGTTCATTATCAAAGAATCCAGTAACCGTTAAACGCCAAGGATAATGCTTGATCCCGTGATATATGTCTCCATCTAACACTTTGGCAATATCTGATTCAGGAATTTCATAAGACCTGAATGCTTTGCCAATTTGCTCCGCTTCCCCTTGGCTATTCATGATATAAAACTGGTAACCAAGGGGTGTCAATTCTTCTAAATAATCGTGTAAATCCGTGCGGTCGCTTTTTTCATAAATTTGTACAATATTTTCAGCGAGTCCGGTTAGTTTTTTATCATTTTTAGGCTTCAGCTCAAAATGGTAATACACATTGGTCGCAATAAATGCGAGCAACGCACTACAAATAATAATCATAAATGCGATGGCAATGATACGTGTATATAAAGTGCGCATGTGATCCTCCTCATCGTCTAATGCTTTCCCTTTATGTTACCAATTTATAGCCAACACCTCGGACCGTTTCAATTTCAATCCCATAATCGGCTTGGCAAAAATGCGCACGTAGTCGTTTAATATGCACATCAACCGTACGATCATTGCCTTCATATTGGTTCCCCCAAACGAGCTCAATCAATTGCTCTCTTGTAAAAATTCGGTTAGGGAAGCTGGCTAGCTGACTGAGTAACTCAAATTCTTTAAGAGGTAAGACAAATGTTTTGCCATTTGCGGTCACTTCATAACTACGTCGGTTGATGCTTAACGCTCCGACTTGAATGACTTCATCGTTGGTCATATTAAAACGTCGTAATAATGCTTTTATGCGGAATAAAATTTCCTTCGGTTCAAAAGGTTTGACGACATAATCATCTGAGCCTGCATCAAATGCCTTCTCCTTATCTTGTAATTCCCCTTTTGCCGTTAGCATTAAGACTGGAATATCATAATCTTGGCGAATTTCTTTACATAAAGCGTACCCATCTACTTTTGGCATCATAATATCAACAATTGCTAAATGGATATCTGTCTCTAGTAAAACCTCCAATGCTTCCTGACCATCTTCAGCTTGCACGACATGATAACCGTCACGTTGCAAGTAAAAACGCAGTAATTCACGAATATGTGCATCATCATCTACTACTAAAATCGTTTGCAACTATGCCACCTCCTCATGATGAAAAAACTGCCCTCTTCAGCTAATAAAAGAGGACAGCATCATGTTCAATTATTCTGTTAAACCGAGTAAATCTTGAATCATGTCAGCAATGCGCTGTACATATGTCTCACACTCTTCAACAGTAGGAGCTTCTACCATGACACGTACAAGCGGTTCTGTACCTGAAGGACGTACTAATACACGGCCATTTTCTCCCATTTCTTCTTCAACAGCAGTGATTTCGTCAAGGATTTTAGAATTTGTTAACACGCTTTCCTTATCAACGACCTTCACATTTTTCAGAACCTGTGGGAATTTCTTCATTTCACTTGCTAATTCAGATAATGATTTACCTGTTTCTTTCATAACATTTACCAGTTGAATGGCTGCAAGCATACCATCACCTGTTGTAATATGATCTAGGAAAATTAAATGCCCAGATTGTTCGCCACCTAAATTATAGCCACCATTACGCATTTCTTCCATCACATAACGGTCACCTACTGATGTTTGGTCACTTTTCATCCCGTTTGCTTCAACAGCTTGGTAAAATCCAAGATTACTCATAACGGTAGACACGATTGTACTATGTTTTAATAAACCTTGTTCATTTAAATGTTTACCGCAAATAAATAAAATTTGGTCTCCATCGACAATATTTCCTTGTTCGTCAACCGCAATAAGACGGTCACCATCTCCATCAAAGGCAAGGCCAATATCTGCTTCTTTTTCTTGCACAAAAGCAGCCAGCTTCTCAGGATGCGTTGAACCTACACCTTCGTTAATATTCATACCATTTGGTGAAGACCCGATTGAATGAATATCCGCTTCCAAATCAGCAAACAAATGTGTTGCCAAACTAGACGTCGCACCGTGGGCACAGTCTAACGCAATATGAATGCCTTCAAAGTCATTATCAACCGTTTCCTTTAGATAAGAAAGATACTTCTGTCCACCTTCGAAGTAGTCTTCAATCGACCCTAAATCTGTTCCAATTGGGCGTGGTAATGTATCCTCTTCTTCATCTAATA
>DVIO01000176.1 GCA_018711205.1 Candidatus Avamphibacillus intestinigallinarum
ATTACATATAATCTTTAAAAGCTTCATATACAATAACGATGATAGAGACTTATAATAAATATAAAACTAGTCAGCGAATTAGGGAATGGTGTGAGCCTAATCTAGTAGGTTTATTATATATCACTCTTAGTTTCCATTTTGAAATGATATAGAGTAGAAATGGACGAGATCTCAACTACGTTAAAAATGAGTATTCATGACACTAGTTTGAATCGTGTTATAAGGGTGGTATAGTCGAGTCTTCTCGTCCCTTTGGGGATGTGAGGACTTTTTTATACTTTATATTTATATTGATGCAACTTTATTTATTAGGAGGATGACGGTATGGATTATAAATCAACATTACTAATGCCAAAAACAGATTTTCCAATGCGTGGTAATTTGCCAAACAAAGAACCAGTACGACAAGAAGGCTGGTATGAGGATAAGTTATATGAGCAAATTCAAGAAAGAACAAAAGGTAGACCGTTATTTGTTTTACATGATGGGCCTCCTTATGCAAATGGCGATATTCATATTGGACATGCATTGAATAAAGTTTTAAAGGATTTTATTGTACGTTTTAAATCTATGTCAGGTTTTCATGCGCCTTATGTTCCAGGATGGGATACACATGGTTTACCGATTGAAACGGCACTCGCTAAGAAGAAAGTGAATCGTAAAAAATTAAGTATTGCTGATTTTAGACAAAAATGTGCAGATTATGCAATGAATCAAGTGGATCGTCAGCGTACGCAATTTAAAAAACTAGGAGTACTTGGAGATTGGGAAAACCCATATATTTCCTTGACGAAAGATTATGAAGCTGCACAAATTCGTGTATTCGGTGAGATGGCTAAAAAAGGATACATTTATAAAGGACTTAAACCAGTTTATTGGTCACCATCATCTGAAACAGCACTTGCTGAAGCGGAAATTGAATACCATGATAAACGTTCTCCTTCTATTTATGTCACTTTAGAAGTAACGGATGGAAAAGGCGTCTTGGATGGTGGAGAGAAATTCATCATTTGGACAACAACACCTTGGACGATTCCTGCAAACTTAGGTATTAGTTTACACCCGAATCTATCCTATGTTGTTGTGCATGTAGAAAATGAACGCTACATTGTTGCAAAAGACTTATTAGAACAAGTAGCAGAAGAATTAGAATGGGATAACTACGAAGTAACAAAAACATTTAAAGGTGAAGAAGTGGATCGTGTTGTAGCGAAACATCCGTTTTACGATCGTGATTCAATTGTGATGTTAGGTGAACATGTTACGATTGAAGCGGGTACAGGCTGTGTTCATACGGCTCCTGGACATGGGGAAGATGACTTCTTTGTATCAAAACAATATGGAATTGATGCACTATGTCCAGTTGATGCTAAAGGTTACTTCACAGACGAAGCACCTGGATTCTCAGGTATCTATTATGATGATGGCAATAAGCTTGTGACTGAGAAGCTTGAAGAAGTTGGTGCATTATTAAAACTTAAATTTATTACGCATTCTTACCCACATGATTGGCGTACGAAGAAACCGACTATTTTCCGTGCAACAGCACAATGGTTTGCTTCAATTAAAGACTTTAGATTAGATATCTTATCTGAAATTAAAAAAGTGAATTGGTTACCACATTGGGGAGAAACTCGTCTATATAATATGGTACGTGATCGTGAAGATTGGTGTATTTCTCGTCAGCGAACTTGGGGCGTTCCAATTCCTGTATTTTACGCAGAAGATGATACACCGATTATTACAGATGAAACGATTATGCACGTCTCTGAATTATTTAGAGAACACGGCTCAAACATTTGGTTCGAATGGGATGCTAAAGAATTGTTACCTGAAGGTTATACATCTTCACATAGTCCAAATGGAACGTTTACAAAAGAGCATGATATCATGGACGTTTGGTTTGACTCAGGCTCATCACACGAAGCTGTTTTAGTCGAACGTGATCATTTAACACGTCCTGCTGATTTATATTTAGAAGGTAGTGACCAATACCGTGGATGGTTTAACTCATCATTATCAACAGCTGTTGCTGTTACTGGAAAATCACCATATAAAACAGTGGTAAGTCATGGCTTTGTTCTTGATGGAGATGGACGTAAAATGAGTAAATCACTTGGTAATACGGTAGATCCATCTAAAGTTCAAAAACAACTTGGTGCTGATATTTTACGACTATGGGTATCATCTGTTGACTATCAAGCAGATGTTAGAATCTCTGATGATATCTTGAAACAAGTATCAGAAGCATATCGTAAAATCAGAAATACATTCCGTTTTATGCTAGGTAATCTCTTCGATTACGATCCAGTTGACAATAAAGTAAAAGATCATGAACTAGAAGAAGTCGATCGTTATATGCTTTATCGTTTGCAAGAGGTTGTAAAAGATGTACATGAAGCTTATAATGCCTATGAATTTTCGGAAGTTTTCCATTTGATTCATAACTTCTGTACAATTGAACTAAGTTCATTCTATTTAGACTTTGCAAAAGATATTTTATATATTGAAGCAGCAGATAGTCATCGTAGAAGAAGCATTCAAACAAGTTATTATGAAATTTTAACAAGTCTAGTTAAATTGCTTGCACCAATTATTCCGCATACTACAGAAGAATTGTGGGAGCATATTCCAGGAAAAGAAACAGATTATGTACAACTATCAGATATGCCTGAAGCTCGTACAATTTCAAATGTAGATGAGGTTAAATGGGGACTCTTCCTGAAAATTCGCGATGATGTGCTAAAAGCATTAGAAGAAGCTCGAAATGAAAAAGTGATTGGTAAATCATTAGAAGCAAAAGTTACCATTGTACCAAAAGATGAAGAAGTCAAAGATGTATTGAATTCTATTCCATATTTACATCAACTTTGCATTGTTTCAGAAGCGATTGTGACAGACAAAGAACCAACAGCTAAAGTATATCGTTACGTAAATGTAGCAGTGGAAAAACATGACGGCGAACGTTGTGATCGTTGCTGGACACATACAAATACAGTAGGCGCGCATGCAAATCATCCGGATTTATGTGAACGTTGTGCTGAAATTGTAGAAGAACATTATTAATATCAATAAAATCCCTCTTTAAAAGAGGGATTTTATTTGTTTAAGTCGGTTAACATTTAGATAGTGGAATCAGGCTTTTTTTGTTAAAATAAAACAAGGTTATGATGAAACTGGAGGAGCATACATGTATCTTTATTATATAATTGCGGTATTTATTATTCTGTTAGACCAATTCACGAAATGGCTAGTTGTTAAAAACATGGATTTATATGAACAAATCCCAATTATAGAAAATTTCTTTTATTTAACTTCGCATCGAAATGCTGGTGCTGCATGGGGCATATTGCAAGGACAAATGTATTTCTTTTATATCATTACATTTATCGTTATTGTAGCTTTAATATATTTTCTCCAAGCATATGCTAAAACGAGCAAATTGATGTCAGTTGCCATTAGCTTTATTCTAGGTGGTGCAATTGGGAATTTAATTGATCGTGTTTTTTATAAAGAAGTTGTCGATTTTTTTGATTTCATTATAATTGGTTATGATTATCCAATTTTTAACATTGCCGATTCAGCACTTGTTATTGGAGTTATTTTATTCTTAATGAGTTCATTTATGGAAGATAAGAAAAAAGGGCGTGCGAAACATGACTGATACACATTACACTGTAGAAGAGAAAGACAAAGGAAAACGATTAGATAAAGTATTGACACAAGTCATTCCCGAAAAATCTCGCTCCCAAATTCAAGAATGGATTGCTAATCAATTTGTAACAGTTAATGGGGAATTTATAAAATCTAATTATAAATGTAAAGTAGCTGATCAAATTCATTGGAAAGAGCCGGAAGTGCAACCACTTGAAATAGAGCCTGAAAATATTCCACTTGATATTGTGTTTGAGGATGAGGCAGTGATCGTTATAAATAAGCCTCGCGGTATGGTTGTTCATCCATCAGCAGGACATCGAACAGGTACCCTTGTACATGCCTTGTTATATCATTGTGATGATTTATCAGGGATTAATGGAGTAGAACGTCCAGGGATTGTTCATCGTTTGGATAAGGATACAAGTGGTTTATTAGTTGTAGCAAAAACGGATGTAGCACATCAATATCTTGTTGAACAACTTGCGAACCAACAAATGAAAAGAATTTATGAAGCCATTGTACACGGTACGATTGAACATGAGACTGGATTAATCGATGCGCCTATTGCAAGGGATCCAAAAGATCGGCAGAAAATGGGAATCGTATCAGGTGGTAAAAAAGCGATTACACATTTTCGAGTTGTCAAAAGGTATCCTGAATATACGTATGTACATTGTCAGTTAGAAACGGGTCGTACGCATCAAATACGCGTACATATGCGCTATATTGACCACCCAATTGTCGGGGATCCGAAATATGGCCCGCGTAAAACATTAGATCTTGGCGGGCAAGCTTTGCATGCTAGAGAGATAGGTTTTTATCATCCAATAACTAAGAATTGGATAGAATTTGAACGTGATGCGCCAACCTATTTTCAAAATGTATTGATAAATATTGCAGATAAATATTGATATTTACGTCACCGTTTGCTATAATATTTTTAATTTGAATATTGCTCCTTTAATACAGTCCAGAGAGGCGAAAAAGGAAACGGTGAACAATTGTAGACGTACACTTGTGTCTAAAACTCCTTTTCCCTGTGGATAAGGAGTTTTATTTGTATAATATGATAAGTTGAGCAATGGAGGCGATTCCCATGCAGAAAAAAACAACTGTATTAGATGAAGCGCAAATAGGACGAGCTTTAACTCGAATTGCCCACGAAATATTAGAAAGAAATAAAGGTGGAGATGATCTTGTTTTAGTAGGTGTCAAAACAAGAGGTATCCCATTAGTTAATCGACTTCAAACAAAGATTAAACAAATCGAAAACGTTGAAGTTCCGACTGGGGAACTTGATATTACGTTGTATCGAGATGACTTAGAAAAATATCCAGGACAAGAAGATCCTAAGTTAAAAAGTTCAAATATTTCTGTAGCATTAACGGGTAAAACAGTTATTTTAATCGATGATGTATTGTATACAGGAAGAACGATACGCGCTGCTATGGATGCTTTAATGGATATAGGTAGACCAGCTAATTTACAATTAGGTGTGCTTGTAGATAGAGGACATCGTGAGTTACCGATACGTGCAGATTACGTTGGTAAAAATATTCCGACCTCGGAACAAGAAATTGTCGTTGTAGCTTTAAATGAAACAGATCAATATGAAGAAGTTAGTATATATGAAAAATAATCAGACCTTTAATTGAATCCTGTGAGATTTACAAGGTCGCAAATGATCTGAACATACAGAAGAAGTGTGTGTTTAACCCCTTTGCGATGCCTTGCAAAGGGGTTTTTATTGTGAGTAAAAAGTGTATATAAATAAAAGAAATATGTAAAAGCATCAGAAGGAGGCACTATGGAACATTTTATTTCAGTAAAGCAATGGGACGTTGATTATGTTGAAACATTATTGAACATGACTGAGCAAAACAGACAAGAAAACCTCCGAATTAACAAGCAATTATTCGCAACGAATTTATTTTTTGAACCAAGTACAAGGACACTTATGAGTTTTATGATTGCCCAGCGTAAATTAGGATTAGAAGTATTAGAGTTTAATCCACAATCTTCAAGTGTACAAAAAGGGGAATCTTTATACGATACAGCGAAAACATTTGAGTCATTAGGATCGGATTTATTAATCATTCGTCATCAAGCAGATCATTGGTTCGATGAATTTAATTCACATATTTCGGTACCAGTTATAAATGCAGGTGCAGGGGCCTTAGAACATCCAACTCAATGTTTAATTGACCTTGACACGATTTATCAAGAATTTGGCACATTTAAAGGATTAAATGTTGTGATTGTTGGAGATATCAGACATAGTAGAGTTGCACGTTCTAATGTTGAAGCCCTTAATAAATTAGGAGCAAATGTTTATTTATGTGCTGCACCTGGCTTTGAAGATACTGAATTAGATTATCCTTATGTTACTATAGATGAAGCGGTTGAATTAAGTGATGCGATGATGCTATTAAGAATTCAGCATGAGCGTCATAATGAGTATATTAATCCACTGCTGAACTATCATGAATGCTATGGGCTTACGTTAGAACGAGAAAAACAAATGAAGGATCATGCGATTATTATGCATCCAGGTCCAGTCAATCGAAATGTTGAAATCGCTTCAGGATTAGTTGAAGCACCTCGTTCAAGAATTTTTAAGCAAATGCAAAATGGGGTTTTTGTAAGAAAAGCAATTATGATGAAATTATTATTAGACTGGGGGATTATTGATGAAAACGATATTACGAAACGCTAAAAGATTACTAAAGAATGACGAGTTGACAGAGTGTGAAGTATTAATTGAAAACAAGCATATTAAAAAAATTGCTCCAAAAATTACTGAACAAGCGGATAAAGAAATTGATTGTAAAGGAAAATTATTACTTCCAGGATTAATTGATGTACATATTCACCTTAGAGAGCCAGGTGGGGAGCATAAAGAAACCATTGAAACAGGCACGAAGGCAGCTGCTAGAGGTGGATTTACAACCATTTGTGCTATGCCAAATACAAACCCTGTACCTGGTACTGTTGAACGATTAAAAGATGTATGGGATCGAATCGAAGAGAATGGTCTCATTCGTGTATTACCATATGGGTCAATAACAGAGGATTTAGAAGGGGAAGTCTTAACAGATATTACGGCACTATCTGAAGCGGGTGCATTTGCATTTACTGATGATGGCGTAGGAATTCAAACTGCTGATTATATGTGGAAAGCAATGAAAGAGGCAAGTAAAAATAATAAAGCCATTGTCGCACATTGTGAAGATAATTCAATTGTATATGGTGGAGTTGTACATGACGGTGACGTAAGTGAAAGATTAGACTTACCAGGTCTTCCAGGATTAAGTGAGGCCGTACAAATTGCTCGAGATGTACTTTTAGCTGAAGCAGCAGATTGTCACTACCATGTTTGCCATATTAGTACAAAAGAATCTGTTCGTGCCGTAAGAGATGCAAAGCGTGCAGGTATTAAAGTAACTGCAGAAGTGACACCACATCATTTACTATTGAATGAATCTCATGTTGTCGATAAAGCAGATACGAATTTTAAAATGAATCCTCCATTACGTGGAAAAGCAGACCATGATGCTTTAATTGAAGGATTGATGGATGGCACCATTGATTTTATTGCTACAGATCATGCACCGCATGCTGAAGATGAAAAGGCAAAAGGCTTTATCAATAGTCCATTTGGAATTGTTGGTTTAGAAACAGCGTTCCCATTAATGTATACTTATTTTGTTAAAGAAGGAAAATGTACATTAAATCAACTTGTTGAATGGATGACTTCAAAACCGGCTGATGTTTTTGACTTACCTTATGGTAGAATGGAAGAAGGAAGTTTAGCGGACTTAACATTAATTGATATCGAAAATGAATACACGATTGATAAGCATGCATTTCATTCAAAAGCAAAGAATACACCATTTCATAATTGGAAGGTTCAAGGAAGACCAGAACTCACTATTTATGAAGGTGAAATTGTTTATGAACTGGAATCTGAAAAACATTAATCTAGTATTATAAAGTGGGGTGTAGACATTGATGAATAAAGTTGACATGAAAATCCTGTCCATTAAAGAAATTGCACTGGATTCATTTGAAATGATACTAGAAAATAAGTCTGTTAGTGAAACAGCAGTTCCTGGACAATTTCTTCATATACATGTATTAGGGCATACATTGAGAAGACCAATTTCGATAGCAGATGTTGATAAAACAAATCATACAGTCACTGTATTATTTAAAGTAGTAGGTGAGGGAACAAGACAACTCTCTAAATGTCCTGAGGGCATGATGATTGATGTACTTGGTCCAAATGGCAATGGCTTTAATCTAAAAAATAAATCAAATGCCCACATACTTCTGATTGGTGGTGGGATTGGCGTACCTCCTTTATATTACTTAGGAAAAACATTAAAAAAACAAGGTTATCATATTACATCTATTTTAGGCTTTCAAACAAAAGCGAGTGTGTTCTATGAAGATGAATTCAAGGCCCTAGGTGAAACATATATTACTACCGATGATGGAACTTATGGACATAAAGGCTTTGTGACGGATATTGCAAAAAATATAACGAATATCGATCGTTATTATACATGTGGACCTGTTCCGATGTTAAAAGCTGTCATGGATGTATTACATGATTACGATGGTTATATTTCACTTGAGGAACGTATGGGCTGTGGAATTGGAGCATGTTTTGCATGTGTGATTCCGGCAAAAAATGAGCCGAATGGTTATAAGAAAATATGTAAAGATGGTCCTGTATTTGATGCAAACGAGGTGGCATTATGATTGATTTATCAATGGACTTACCGGGCTTACAATTAAAAAATCCGATCATGCCAGCTTCTGGTTGCTTTGGGTTTGGACGTGAATACAGTGAATTTTATGATTTGTCCAAATTAGGCGGTATTATGATTAAAGCTGCAACTGGTGAAGTGCGTTATGGAAATCCAACACCAAGAGTTGCTGAAACAGCTTCTGGTATGTTAAATGCAATAGGTCTACAAAATCCCGGTGTAGAGGAAATTATTCGCACAGAAATTCCCTTTTTAGAGCAATACGATACATGTATCATTGCAAATATTGCCGGAAGTACAGCTGAGGAATATATTAAGGTTGCGGAATCATATAATCAAACATCGTCTGTACATGCGTTAGAATTGAATATTTCGTGTCCAAATGTGAAAGAAGGCGGCATTCAATTTGGTACAAACTGTGATATGGCAGCCGATATCACCAAAGCCGTAAAAGAAGTAAGTGATAAGCCTGTGTATGTTAAACTTTCCCCAAATGTAACGAATATTGTTGAAATGGCTTTAGCTGTTGAAGCTGCTGGTGCTGATGGCATAACGATGATTAATACATTGACAGGTATGCAAATTGATTTAGCACGTAAACGTCCGTTGCTTGCCAATTTAACAGGTGGCTTATCTGGCGCAGCAATTAAACCTGTTGCGATTAAAATGGTATATGAGGTAAGCCAACAAGTTTCCATTCCTATTATTGGAATGGGAGGCGTCCAAAATGCTGAAGATGTATTAGAATTTTTATTAGCTGGAGCAAGTGCGGTGGCTGTTGGAACTGCTAATTTCCAAAATCCATTCATTTGTTCTGAAATCATTGACCAGTTACCACAAGTTTTACAAAAATATGGCTTTAATACTGTAAAAGAAGCCATTGGAAAGGGGATCATTTAATGGAACATCATAATATTTATTTAGCACTTGATTTTCCTACATGGGAAGAAGCAGGAACTTTTATTGATGATCATAAACTTCATGGGGTTCCGGTAAAAGTAGGAATGGAAATGTTTTATCGAGAAGGCATTTCTGTTATTGAAAAATTAAAAGAAAACAATCATCCCATATTTTTAGATTTAAAATTACATGATATCCCAACAACGGTTATGCGCGCAATGAAAAACTTGGCACGTTTAGATGTTGACATGGTGACCATCCATGCATTAGGTGGAGGAGAGATGATTGCAGGTGCTAAGGAAGGATTGATTGCTGGTTCAAGAGCGGGAAAAGAACCTAATTTAGTAGCTGTGACATTGTTAACGTCTATGGATCAAACAGAAATGAATAACGAGCTCGGTATAAAAGGTGAGATAACAGAACGCGTAATTGAACTTGCTTCGGTTGTGAAAACAAATGGCGGAGATGGTGTTGTATGCTCTGTTCATGAGGCAAAACAAGTTAAAGAGAGATGTGGAACAGACTTCTTAACGGTTACACCAGGTATTCGTTTAACGAAATCACAACATGATGATCAAAAACGTGTCGCAACTCCGGGATATGCTAGAGATAATGGTTCGGATATTCTTGTTATTGGTCGTAGTATTACACAAGCTGAGAATCCCTTACGTGCCTATCAGCAAGCATTAGGAGGTTGGCATGATGGCAAATGATACATCAATCGTACAAGATTTACTAGATATAAAAGCTGTACAAATTAGAACGGAGAATTATTTTACATGGACATCGGGTTTAAAATCACCGATTTATTGTGATAATCGTCTAACGATGTCCTATCCACATATTCGACGTAAAATTGTTGCTGCATTTGTTCAACAAATAAAAGCATTAAACCTGCAACCTGATATTATCGTCGGCTGTGCTACAGCTGGTATTACACACGCCGCTTGGTTAGCAGAAGCATTAGATTTGCCAATGGCGTACGTTAGATCTTCACCGAAAGCACACGGAAAAGGTAATCAAATTGAAGGTGAAGTGAAGCAGGGTCAAAAAGCTATCGTAATTGAAGATTTAATTTCAACGGGTGGATCTTCTATTGAGGTTGCGAATGCCCTAAAAGATGTAGGTGTATCGGTAGAATATGTTTTTGCTATTTTTACATATGGCTTACAACGCGCTAAAGATAATTTTACATCTGCTGGTTATCCATTATTTACAATTTCTAGTTTTGATGAATTGCTTAATAATTTAGAGAATGAAGAAAAAATTACCGAAGTCGAAAAAAACGAAATATTAAATTGGCGTAATACATTAAATTAAGTTAGAAGGGTGCTCTTCTAACTTTTTTTATGTTTAAATGAAGCATCATAGTGGAACATGTATTTGTACGAAACGTTTTTGGAAAGGGTGTTCCAAGATGAGCGATATTTTATTTACTTCAGAAGCGACTGCACAAAATGGTCGAGATGGTCATGTGAAGTCAAGTGATGGGTTAATTGATTTAGATTTAGTCAATCCACTTACAGATAAGGAAAGTGTTGGCTCTAATCCTGAGCAGCTATTTGCAAGTGCGTATGCGGCTTGTTTTGATGGAGCGCTGAATTTAGTTGCCAAAAAGCAAAAAGTACCGATTGAATCTGAAACAACCGCAAAAGTAAGTTTATGTAATGATGAAGTGGATAAAGGTTTTAAAATCAAAGCTGAACTCCATGTAGAAATTAAAGGAGTAAGTCCAGAAACTGCTGAGGAATTGGTGGAAACAGCACACCAAGTTTGTCCATATTCTAAAGCGACACGTGGAAATATAGAAGTTGAATTACATCCCGTTACGAAATAAAGAAAGTCGAAAGGTGAATTAATTCGCCTT
>DVIO01000177.1 GCA_018711205.1 Candidatus Avamphibacillus intestinigallinarum
ATTTAGTAGGCCTTTTGTCTTGTCATCGCTTTACGACTTTTCAAAACTTTTTCAGAGGAATATGGATAAGATTTCTTGCCTTGCGTGTCTATGCTTGACGTTTTAAATCAATGATTCATGTTTCCTTATCAATTTCCTGACTGTTGATCTCCTTTCTATTTTAAATAGATGAACTAAGTAAAAAGACCTAATAATTTAAATTTAATTATTTTCCATTTGTTAGCATTTGTCAACTGTTTTGTGTGTGATGGAGATATTTCATATGAGCGACTAGAGATAGACTCAATAGGGTTTACTTACGTCAATATAGAGAAACAATGTAAAAGAGGGTATAATAGTAACGTACATGTTGTATGTAGAATAGTAGATTTGGTAATGGAAGGCTTTGAACTTATAACGTGGAGGTTGTTAAGATTGCTTAAATTTGATCATGTTACAAAGCGATATAAAGGTGGAAAAACAGCAGTAAAAGATGTTTCATTCGAATTTGAAAAGGGAGAATTTATTTGTTTTATCGGACCGAGTGGTTGTGGTAAAACAACAACGATGAAAATGATCAACCGACTCATTGAACCAACTGAGGGAACCATTTCGATTAATGGCGAAGATATTATGAAAAAAGATCCTGTTCAGTTGCGGAGAGAAATTGGTTATGTCATTCAACAAATCGGTTTATTCCCACATATGACAATTGAGGAGAATATTTCTCTTGTGTTGAAATTACTTAAATGGCCACTTGAAAAAAGAAAAGAAAGAGCAAAAGAGCTTTTACAGTTGGTCGATATGACACCAGAATATTTAGAACGCTATCCATTTGAACTTTCAGGTGGGCAGCAACAACGTATTGGGGTATTGCGTGCATTAGCAGCAGACCAACCAATTATTCTGATGGACGAGCCATTTGGTGCACTTGATCCGATTACGAGAGATGGGCTTCAAGATGAATTTAAAAAACTACAAAAGAAATTAGAAAAAACGATTGTCTTTGTGACCCACGATATGGATGAAGCATTGAAGCTAGGCGATCGAATCGTCATCCTACGTGACGGAGAAGTGGTGCAATTCGATACACCAGAGGAAATTTTGCGAAATCCAGCGAATGAGTTC
Organism: Candidatus Avamphibacillus intestinigallinarum; assembly: GCA_018711205.1. GTDB lineage: Bacteria > Bacillota > Bacilli > Bacillales > Amphibacillaceae > Avamphibacillus > Avamphibacillus intestinigallinarum. The sequence goes on from DVIO01000177.1 coordinate 1,108, forward strand.
GTTGAAGAATTTATCGGGAAAGAGAAATTACTGCAAGCCCGACCTAATTTACAAGTCGTGGAACAGATTATGAATCATGATCCAATCTCAATAGGCCCTGAACGTACATTATCGGAAGCGATTCAATTGATGAAAACAAAACGTGTAGACTCACTGCTCGTCGTTGAAGAAGATAAAACATTACTTGGTTATATTGATATTGAAATGATTGATGAAAAACGTAAAACAGCAAAACTTGTGGGCGATATTTGCGAAAAAACACAGCTTCATGTGAACCGAAATGAATTCATTCGTGACTCTGTACGACAAATCTTAAAAAAAGGTGTGAAATACGTACCGGTTATTGATGAAAACAATCGACTCATTGGGATTGTAACGCGTGCAAGTCTTGTTGACATTGTATATGACTCTATTTGGGGTGATGAACTAGCTGAAAATGTCGAAGCTTAAGAGGAGGGATTAACTTGCAACAGATTATTGACTTTTTAAATACAAACGGCAGTGAGCTGCTCGTCAAAACATGGGAACATTTATATATTTCAATCATTGCAGCAGCACTTGGTATCATCGTCGCGATACCGGCTGGTGTACTGCTCACAAGAACTCCGAAAGGCGCTACATTTGTAATGGGACTACTTGGCATTGTCCAGACGTTTCCTAGTTTTGCTATACTCGCCTTCTTTATTCCACTACTAGGTATTGGGAAAATTCCAGCGATTATTGCTTTATTCTTATATTCCGTGTTGCCGATTTTACGTAATACATATACGGGCATCAATGCACTGGATAAGGATTTATTAGAAGCAGGTAAGGCAATGGGTATGTCCAGTATAGAACGTATTGTTCAAATTGAAATACCACTTGCCATTCCGGTGATTATGGCTGGCGTGCGCATGTCGATTGTGTATTTAATTGGATGGGCGACACTAGCATCCTTTATTGGAGCAGGTGGACTAGGGGATTATATATTTAGTGGTTTAAATCTATATCAACCTGAATTTATTTTTGCAGGTGCGATTCCTGTAACGATTCTTGCTTTATTAACAGATATCGTCCTTGGGTGGATCGAAAGAAAATTAACCCCAACAGGTATTCGAAAAATGAAAGAAAGTGTATAAGGAGGAACCCACATGAAAATGAACCTGAAATCATTTAAATTCACATGTATTCTAATGTTTTCGTTGCTCATGCTTGGTGGTTGTTCTCTCCCAGGACTCGGTGGAGCTTCAGGTTCCACCATAAAAATCGGAACAACGAACTCATCAGAAACACAAATTATTGGTTATATTGTAAAAGGCTTGATTGAAGAAAAGACTGATTTAAAAGTAGATATGGTGAATAATCTCGGTTCTTCTATCGTACAGCATCAAGCGATGCAAAATGATGATGTTGATATTACGCCAACACGTTATACAGGTACCGATTTATCCGGCGCTTTGAAAATGGACCCGATTAAAGATCCCGATAAGGCATTAGAAGTCGTACAACGTGAATTTGACAAACGTTTTAATGAAACGTGGTTTGATTCTTACGGTTTTGCCAACTCATATGCTTTTACGATTCGTAATAAAATGGCTAAAGAAAAAGGCTATGAAACCATTTCAGATTTAGAACCAGATAAGGATACTTTAAAACTTGGTGTCGATAACTCTTGGTTGAAACGTAAAGGTGATGGGTATTTAGGCTTTACCGAAACATATTTTGATTTTAAAGATACGTATCCAATGCAAATTGGTCTTGTCTATCAAGCGGTTGCGAATAAGAAAATGGATGTCGTCCTTGCTTACACAACAGATGGTCGTATTAAGGCATTTGATTTAAAGGTACTAGAAGATGACAAACAGTTCTTCCCACCTTATGATGCCTCACCAGTAGCCAGTAATGAAATATTAGAAGCACATCCTGAATTGAGAGACATATTGGAAGGTCTTGCGGGTAAAATTGATACTGAAACGATGCAAGAATTGAATTATGAAGCGGATGGCAAAATGAAAGAACCGTCTATTGTTGCTAAAGAATTCTTAGAAGAACATAACTATTTTAAATAAAAGGAGGTGCTCGTTTGGAAACCATTAAAGAAATTTTAGTGTATTACGATAACAATGGCATCTATGTATGGGAACAGTTTTATAAGCATTTTCTCATGTCAGCCTATGGTGTAATTTTTGCGGCGATTGTTGCGATTCCATTGGGAATTTTAATTGCACGTTACCGGAAACTACATCCTTGGGTGATGACACTGGCAAATACAATTCAAACGATTCCAGCACTTGCGATGTTATCCGTTTTAATGCTTGGAATGGGACTTGGAACAGGAACAGTCGTGTTTGCTTTATTCCTATACTCCCTTTTACCAATTATTAAAAACACATATACTGGTATCGTGAACGTCGACAAAGCTTTATTGGAATCAGGTAGAGCCATGGGGATGACGAAGTTCCAAGTGCTACGTATGGTCGAATTACCCCTTGCCATGTCTGTCATTATGGCAGGGTTACGAACAGCACTTGTCATTACAATTGGTATTACTGCGATTGGTACGTTTATTGGAGCTGGTGGCTTAGGAGATATTATTTTAAGAGGAACCAACGCAACAGATGGAACAGCGATTATTTTAGCTGGGGCGATTCCAACTGCCTTAATGGCCGTGATTGCCGATTTATTAATGGGCTGGTTAGAGCGTTCGTTTGATCCAACGAAGAAAAAGAAACCTAAAACAGCTGTTCAATCAATGGAACAAAAAGCTTAAATTAAAGAAACACTGTGTATGAAATGATTTGCAACATATTCTTAAGAAGAGCGTTGTAACGAATCATCATCGCAGTGTTTTTTTAGTTATAGGATTGTCAAAATTATCGCAATCTTGTAAGATGTGTGCAATGTATGAATTAAAAGGGAGGAAATCGTATGGTAGCAAGACGTTGGTGGGCTGTTTTAATCGCTGTTGTCCTAGCAGTTGGCGCAATTATTTCAAACATTGTAACATCCGTGAAGTCATCAGATTTTGAATATGTATTTGGTAATGATCGCGAACCCTTTTCGGAAATTATTAAGGAACAAGGTAGTTCAAATGGCAAAATTGCCGTCATTCATTTGGAAGGCACGATTATGGACTCAGGTTCAGACTTTTTAGGCTATAATCATCAAAAATTCCTTGAAAAATTAGATTATGTAAAAGAGGATGATCAAGTAAAAGGTGTCGTATTACATGTGAATTCACCAGGTGGTGGTGTAGTCGAAAGTGACGAAATTCATAATAAGGTGAAAGAACTTCAAAAAGCAGGTAAAAAAGTCTATGCCTCAATGGGGAATACAGCAGCTTCAGGTGGCTATTATGTATCAGCTCCGGCTGATAAAATCTACGCACAGCCAGGCACACTGACTGGATCAATAGGGGTTATTATTCAATCGATCAATATTACGAAACTTGCAGATGAATTAGGGATTGATACCAATACATTTACAAGTGGTAAGCACAAAGATATCTTGTCTGCTACAAGAGAGATGACTGAGTCTGAAAAAGACATCATTCAATCTATGGTAGATGATATGTATGAAGATTTTGTTGCTGTTGTCGCAGATGGACGAGATATGTCTACAAAACAAGTGAAAACATTAGCCGATGGTAGAGTATATACAGGAAAACAAGCGTTGGAGCATAAGTTGATTGATGAACTTGGTTCTTTAGACGATTCAATTGATGCGCTTGCTAAAGATATCGATGTGAAAAATCCACAAATTGTTGAATATGAAGAGAATACCGGATTTATGACACGAATCGGTAAACCGTTACAAGGTATGTTCCAACAAGATAAAGATATGGAAAAACTATTAGAAACATTATCAAACTCTGATGGTCCTCGAGCAATGTATCTTTATTCAAAATAAGAAAGGAGGCTTTACGTTCATATGACTGAGTTTGTGTCAGGACAAATCAATCAATTACATGCCTCATCAACGGATGAAACTGTTTGCCCAACGAGATGCTATGCAGGATTTTGGATGCGATTTTGGGCTTATCTCATTGATCTTCTGATACTAGGTAGTATCAATTCACTATTAATGGGACCTTTTAAGCTTTTTACAAACCTATCACAATCGGTATTTGGTAGTTGGACGATTTATAGTGTGGTCGCTTTTGTCATTTATTTCACGTATTTTACATTAACAACTAAATTCTTTAAACAAACAATCGGTAAAATGGTCTTAGGGATTGAAGTTGTGAGACAAGACGGGAAAGCCCTAACTTGGGGTGATGTTCTTATAAGAGAATGCGTGGGACGTTTTATCTACAAATCATTTTTTATTTTACAATTTCTTTATGTTGTGATTGCCTTTACACCGGAAAAGGAAGGTTTACATGATATTTTCGCACAAACAAGAGTCACATTTCGTAAAGAAAAGTCAGCTTCGTAATAGAAGCTGACTTTTTTTGTCAAATAAATTAAGAAATTATACATCTTTTTTACATTTGAAACACAATTGTAATATTAGTATTACATTGTTGTAATGTATGACTGGTATACTCAGTATGGTTTTACAGATAAAAGTCATTTTTGTAACGTATATAGCTATTTTATTAAATTGTTCAATATACATAATTAAAAAGAATAAAAGAGAGAAAAAAGAGTAGAAGAGAGGTTATTTGTTTTGAAGAAATTATTTATGACAGTATCTGCAAGTGCATTACTAGGTTTCGGAACATTTGCTAGTACGGTGAGTGCAGAAACAAGCTCGGATTTAACAACGAAACAAAGCGATATTAAGTCTGAACGTTCTGAGGTTCAGTCGAATTTAACAGACGCGGAAAAACAAATCACAACAGTATTATATGATTTGAAAGATTTAGACAAAAAAATTGCGAATACTTCAGATGCTTTAAAAGCAAATGATAAAAAATTGTCATCTGTAAAAGATGGTATTACAAAAAATGAAAAAGAAATTAAAGCATTAGAAAAAAACATTGCAAAATTAGAAAAAAGAATCGAAGAACGTTTTGAATTATTAAAAGAACGTCTTGTTACATATCAAAAAAGCGGTGGCGATATTCAGTATCTAGATGTTTTAGCTGGCGCACAAGATTTTGATGATTTCGTAACACGTGCTAAAGCTGTGAAAACAATTTCAGATTCTGATATTAAATTAATGGAAGCACTTGAAAGAGATCAAAAAGAAGTTGAAAAAGAAAAAGCTTCTGTTGATAAAAAGCTTGCTGAAAAGAAAGAACAAAAAACAGAACTAGAAGGCGTTAAACTTACAATTAAAGAACAAAAGAAACAACAAGAATCTGATAAAAAATCATTAGCAAGTAAAAAAGATGAATTAGAAAACTTGAAAAATACATTAGAAATTAAAGATAGCAAATTAGCATCACTTGAAGCAGATGTAGAACAAAGTATTAAAGATGAAGAAGCAGCTAGACAAGCTGAACAAGCTACACCAGTAGCAAGATCGAATGATTCGGACGAAACTGCTCAATCAAGTAATACAAGCAGTAACAAGTCAACAGCTAAAAAATCTACGGCAGCAAAATCAACGAGCCGTGCATCAAATGGCTCTACTGCTAATAGTAGTGCAGCAAAATCAAATGGTTCGAAATCTAAAAATACTAAATCAAATAACTCAAACGCGAAAAAACCTAAGCCTAGTACTAGTAGTGCACCAGCACAAAAAGGCGGTCTAAGCGCAGCAATTAATGCTGGTAATAAATATATCGGTAATTCAAGTTATGTGATGGGTGCCCAAGATCCAGCAAATGGAGTATTTGACTGTTCTGGATTTGTACAATATGCTTTCCAACAAGCAGGCATTAGTTTACCAAGAGCAACTGGAGGTCAAAGTACGGTTGGTACTAAAATCAGCTATAGCCAAGCAAAACCAGGTGACTTAGTATTCTTTGACACGTACAAAACGAACGGACATGTTGGTATTTATCTTGGTG
>DVIO01000178.1 GCA_018711205.1 Candidatus Avamphibacillus intestinigallinarum
TAATGAAAAATTCGTGAACGGAAAAGAATACGAACCGTACCGAACTGATAGTATTCCGAACAAAAAAATGGTTGTATTCACTTGTATGGAATCAAGATTAGTTGAACTACTTCCTAGATCTTTAAACATCCAAAATGGCGATGTCAAAATGCTTAAAAATGCCGGTGCGATTATTCGTAAACCCTTTGATAGCATAATGAAAAGTATTCTTGTCGCTTGCTATGATTTACAAGCTGATGAAGTAACAGTCATTGGTCATCATGACTGTGGTATGTCAAAAGTAAATCCTGCTAAATTAACAGAAAAAATGGTTGAGCGTGGGATTTCTCAGGAAACAGTTGATGCATTACAACACTCTGGTATTGATTTTGAAGACGAGTTTCATGGATTTAAAACCGTTGAAGAATCAGTAGCACAAAGTGTATCCATTATCCGTAATCATCCGCTACTTCCTAAAAATGTTAAAGTGCATGGGCTTGTCATTGACCCAGAGACAGGAAAAGTAGATGTTGTAACAAGAGGCGACATTGACTAATCGCTTCATACTATACGTCATATAAAAAAACCTTGAGTGACACTCAAGGTTTTTTATTTACTCGTTTGTTTGATGATTTCAATTGCCTTATCACGCGCAGACTCGCTGTTATATTCTTTCATTTTGTCTATCATAATCGGTGACATTTCTTTCAATTGATTTAACTCACTGACCAATGTTTCTGTCGTTAATTGTTCATCCTCAATAACGCGTGCATATCGCTTTTTAGCAAATGACTTTGCATTCACGATTTGATCTCCCCTACTCGCATCTAAACCAAGTGGAACAAGTAACATGGGAATCTGTAATGATAAGAATTCAAATATCGCATTTGCTCCAGCTCGCGATAATACATAATCTGTCGCAGCGAATACATCATTCAATGCATCATGTACATATTCGAACTGAACATAACCCATTTGTTGATATGTAGAGTCTACTTTCCCTTTTCCACAAATATGAACGATTTGAAATTGTTCAAGTAATCTTTCTAAACCGTTACGTAATGCTTCGTTTACTTTTACTGAACCACCACTTCCACCCATTACGAGTAGCACTGGTTTTTGATCATTAAATCCTAAAAACTCCAAACCACGTTCACGATTTCCAGCGAATAATTCCTTCCGAACGACAGCTCCCACATATTCTCGTTTTTTCTCAGGTAGATAATCCATCGTTTCTTCAAATGTTGCCAGTACTTTTTTCGCAAATGGAATTGCAATTTTATTCGCGAGCCCAGGCGTATAATCAGATTCATGAATAACAGCTGGAACTCCGCGTAATTTAGAAGCTAAGATAACAGGGACAGAGACAAATCCACCTTTTGAGAAAATCACAGCGGGCTTTTTCTTACCCAATATACGCCACGCTTGAAATGTACCTTTCAATACTTTAAACGGATCTTTTACATTTTCTTTAGATATGTAACGTCGTAATTTACCTGTTGAAATCGGATGATACGTCACACCTTCTAATTGACTAATCAATTCACGTTCAATGCCATCTTTAGATCCAATATAATCAACTTGCCAGCCTTCTCGTTGAAACATCGGTATTAAAGCTAGATTCACAATAACATGACCAGCAGTTCCTCCACCTGTAAATAAAATATTTTTATTTTCCATATATATGATTATTCCCTTCTTTCTAATTCAAACCATCCACGCTATAATAATCTATAGCTCTAATCGATACAAATATTATATTCTATATCCTAAGCTAATTTCAGTAAAAAAGGAAGGTCTTCATCATGTATCCTACAACAACGAAAAAAGACAAGCTTCTATTATTATTAAAAATACTTGGACCAATCCTTGTGACGCAAATATGTATGTCCTTAATGAATTTCTTTGATACAGTCATGTCTGGACGTGTCGGCACAGTTGATCTAGCTGGCGTTGCGATCGGTTCAAGTTTATGGTTACCTATTTTTACCGGAAACAATGGTATTTTATTAGCCATTACACCTATTGTGTCACATTTATTAGGTGAAAAGGATTCACTTCGTATTTCCAAAAAAGTGTTACAAGCTATTTATATATCGATTACACTTGCTATTTTAATCATCTTAATTGGGGCGGTTCTACTACACCCTATTTTACAAGCAATGGATTTAGAAGCATCAGTCCGTCGTATTGCATACTATTATTTAGTGGCTCTTGGAACAGGTATTGTCCCATTATTCGTATTTAATACACTACGTTCTTTTATTGATGCACTTGGACAAACAAGAGTCTCCATGTTCATTATTATTTTATCACTTCCAATTAATTTAGTGCTCAATTATTTATTTATTTTTGGTAAACTTGGCATTCCAACTCTTGGTGGAATTGGCGCAGGTATTGCAACTGCGCTTACGTATTGGCTCGTTGCTTTAATTGCAATTGGAATAGTTATGAAAGTACATCCATTTAACACCTATAAGATTTTTTCTAAATGGAAAACATTCAATAAATCGGACTGGATTGAACAACTAAAAATTGGTGTTCCAATCGGCTTTGCGATTTTCTTTGAAACGAGTATTTTCTCTGCAGTTACGATTTTATTAAGTGTCTTTTCAACAATCACCATTGCTGCACATCAAGCTGCGATGAATGCGTATTCCTTACTTTATATGATTCCATTAAGCGTTGGAATGGCTTTAACAATCGTCATCAGCTATGAGCTTGGCGCCAAACGCTTTGATGATGCAAAACAATATGCACATATTGGTATCTCTCTTGGTGGTCTAATTGCCGTGTTTGTCGGGGTGATTCTGTGGCTCTTTAGCGATTCAGTTGCCAAACTATACAACAGCAATCCTGAAGTCATTAATCTGACAACAAAATTCCTCTTATTTGCGATTATTTTACAATTAGCAGATGCCTTTGGAGCACCGCTTCAAGGAATTCTAAGGGGTTATAAAGATGTCAATGTCACCCTTATCATGGCACTTATTTCATTTTGGGTGATTGGATTACCAACTGGTTTTGTCCTAGCAAATTATACAGCACTCGGTCCATTCGGATATTGGATTGGATTAATTTTCGGATTATCCGTTGGGACAACTACTTTATTCTTCCGCTACTACTATATTCAAAAACAATATCAAAAGAGAGCTTAATCTATTTAAGATTAAGCTCTCTTTTCCATTTAATGTGCAGGGAAGTAAATCATTTGCAATACAAAGATAACCCCAAACACATATAAGATCCAGTGAACCTCTTTTCCTTTTCCACGGATTAATTTCATCAATGGATACGTAATAAAGCCAATAGCTATCCCTGTTGCAATACTAGATGTTAATGGCATAGATATTAAAATAGCAAAGGCCGGAAAAGCTTCTGTAAAATCACTCCAGTTAATGTTGGCCAGTCCGTTCATCATTAAACATCCAACAATAATAAGTACTGGTGCTGTAATAGCCGGAAGATCTGCAATTACTTTAACGATTGGACTAAAGAAAATTGATAAAACAAATAGGCTAGCGATAATAATTGAGGTAAAGCCTGTACGCCCACCTACTGCGACTCCTGAGGTCGATTCTACATACGCACTTGATGGACTCGTTCCAAACATAGAACCAACTGTTGTTGCAGTTGCATCGGCAAGTAATGCGCCTTTCGCTCTTGGCATAACGCCATTTTTCATAAAACCAGCTTGTTCCGCAACACCAATCATCGTTCCTGTCGTATCAAAAATTGTCACAAGTAAAAACGCAATGACAACTGTATATAAACTGTTTGTAAATACCCCTGCAATATCTAGATCAAAAAAGACAGGTACAGGTGGAGATGAAACAATTTGCTGCGTAAACTCTAATTCTCCGGTGAAAAAGGCAATCAAACCAGTTATCAGCATCCCAATAAATAAGCCACCACGTACGTTCCAAGCCATTAAAGCTAAAGTGATAAATAAACCAATAATGGAAAGTAACGTAACCGGCTCACCTAAGTTACCAAGTCCGACTAAGTTTTCTTCACTTGCGACAACAATCCCAGACATCTTCAAGCCTAAAAATGCAATAAATAAGCCGATCCCTGATGTAATTCCAAACTTCAATGAAGGTGGAATCGCACCGATTAACGTTTCCCTTAATTCCGTTAAGCTTAGTAAGATGAAAATAACACCAGCAATGAATACAGCACCGAACACAACTTGATAGGAAAAGCCGTTAGTTGCTACAACACTAGCAAAATATGCATTCATGCCCATACCTGGTGCAATCCCAATCGGATAATTCGCCAGTAAGCCCATCATTAAAGTACCAACTACTGCAGAGATCACCGTCGCCATAAATACTTGATCAAATGGTACACCCGCAGCATGCAGAATAGTCGGATTCACTACAATGATGTACACCATCGTAAGAAATGTCGTAATGCCTGCAATTGTTTCTGTTTTATAGGTTGAGCAATTTTCCTTTATTTTAAATAACCGTTCCAACTTGACACCTTCAATCCAGAATGTAATATGAAATATTTCTATCATATACATTTTACAATAGGATGGCTATTTCGTGGGAAAAATAAACAAAAAAGTTTAGATTGAATTTATAAGATACACGCCTAAATTAGCTTTCCAACAATAAACGATAAGGGTCTTCCAGTAATTGTTTAATCATGACTAGAAATTGTACAGCTTCTTTTCCATCAACAATTCGATGATCATAAGAGAGTGCCACATACATCATCGGTCGTATTTCAATCGTATCATCCGGCATAGCGACTGGGCGTTTTTGAATGGAGTGCATGCCTAATATACCTACTTGTGGCGCGTTTAAAATTGGAGTCGATAATAGAGATCCAAACACCCCACCATTTGTAATGGTGAACGTACCACCTTGTAAATCTTCGAACGCTAAAGTATTCTGTTGAGATTTCTGACTTAATCGTTTAATTTCCTTTTCAATCCCCGCAAAATCTAGGCGATCTGCATTTCTTAAAACCGGAACGACTAAGCCCTCTTCAGCAGATACAGCAATACCAATATCATAATATTTCTTCAGGATGAGCTCATTACCCTCAATTTCAGCATTTAATCTTGGGAATTTCTTCAAAGCTGCAACGACGGCTCTTGTAAAGAAAGACATAAAGCCTAATTTCACATCATGCTGTTCAATAAACGTTTCTTTACGTTCTTTTCTTAGTTTCATCACTTCTGTTAAATCAATTTCATTAAATGTCGTTAACATAGCTGATTCACGTTGTACATCGACTAGTCGTTTGGCAATCGTCATTCTACGTCGTGACATTCGAACACGCTCTTCGTGTTGGGATGAAGCAGCCTCTTGCTTTTCTTCGACAGGAGCCTTTTCCGTTTCCTTCTCTTGTGATAGTTCATGTAGTTTTTCCAAATTAGCTTTTGTCAATGGCGCAAGTTGCAGACGGCTTTTTATATCGGTTAAATCAATCCCCAATTCACGTGCTTTCTTTCGTGCCGCTGGCGTTGCTCGAATGTAGGAATGTGTTTTTTCCGAAATCGTAGACGTTTCTCCCTCATCTTCTTTAGGTTCATGACAGTCTTCAGTTGATTTCTCTTTTTGTTGAAGCGGCTCTTCTGCGACTTGCTGTTTTTCATTTTTCATTGTTTGCCCTTCTACTTCCTGTGCCTCTTCATGAACAGCTTTTTTAGAATCAGCAGCCGTTTCCTGATCACCAATCTTTCCGATCACATCACCTACGACAACATCTGTCCCCGCAGGCTTAAGAATTTCCGTAATCACGCCTTTTGCCTCTGCATTAATTTCTAGATTAACTTTATCAGTCTCTAATTCGAGAATCGGGGTATCTTCATCAACAGAATCTCCTTCCTTTACGAGCCATTCTGCAATCGTACCTTCTGTAATGGATTCAGCTAATTCTGGAATAACAATTTCACTCATAACAGAACACTCCTTTTTTCTTTACTTAGCACAACTTCAATAATATGGGACTGCCCCGTTTTATGAATATTCGGTTCACCAACTGCTGGAGCTGATCTTGTTGGTCTTCCAATGTATCGAAGCATTTGTCCGTCTTGTAATAATTCATGTAAATAATCATAAACAAACTCCCAAGCGCCCATATTTCTCGGCTCTTCTTGAACCCATAAGATCTCTTCAATATTCGGTAGTTTTTTTAAATATGCTTTTAATGTTTCGATTGGAAATGGATAAATTTGTTCGAGACGAATGACTTGCATCCATGAATAATATTCAGGATTTTTATTCATCTCTTCTTCAAGTTCGACCATCACTTTACCTGAACCAATGACCAAACGTGTCGCACGATCTTCATCGGCATATTCATTGGCAATTTTGATTAAGTCAAATGTACCCTCAGTAAATTCCTTTATCGGTGAAGCTACTTGTTTACTTCTTAGTAGACTTTTTGGCGTCATTAACACCAAGGGTCTAGCTTCTTCCTTACCACGTAAAGCCGCTTGTCTTCTGATTAAATGGAAGAATTGCGCACTCGATGTCACATTGGCAACAATTAAGTTGTTCTCAGCAGCCATCTGTAAAAATCTTTCTAAGCGCGCACTTGAATGTTCAGGTCCTTGCCCTTCATAACCATGTGGTAAATAAAGAACCATATTCGATATCTCCGCCCATTTCGCACGACTTGCTGAAATAAACTGATCAATGATGACTTGTGCAGCATTGGCAAAATCTCCAAATTGCGCTTCCCATATGACAAGCGTGTTTGGTGATTGCACACTATAACCATATTCAAAACCGAGTACACCCGTTTCAGATAAAGGACTGTTCCGAATATCAAATGTTGCATTCACATCTTCTAAACCGTGCATGATACAATATTTTTTATTATGGTGAATATCGTGAAGTACCATTAAGCGATGGGCAAACGTACCACGCTCCGTGTCTTGTCCGGTAATTCGTATTGGGATCCCATCGGTAAGTATGCTTGCGTACGTTAACATCTCTGCCGCTCCCCAATCAAGCGGTTCTTCTCTTTCAATGAGGCGTGCGCGCCTTGTTAAGACTTTTTCAATTTTATGATAGGCTTCAAAATCGGTCGGTCGCGTTAATAATTCCTTATTCCATTTTTTCAAATGAGCAAGTGGTACAGCAGTTTGGTAACGTCCGAGTTTTTTCTCTAATGCTTTAGGGAGTGGACCAATTTCCATCTCATAGGTCTCATTTTCTTTCATCGTTTGATAAATCGACCGTAATTCTTCCTCACGTTTGCGCCGGTAACGGCTTAGTTGATCTGAATCGATTAAATCTTCTTCTAATAACTGATTGGCCAATATTTCAGTTACCGTCTGATGCTGATCAATTTCTTGATACAGTAATGGCTGGGTCGTCCGTGGCTCATCCATTTCGTTATGTCCATAACGCCGGTAGCCGACTAAATCAATCATGACATCCTTCTTAAATTTTTTACGATACTTATAAGCTATATTTGTGGCTTGAATACACGCAACGGCATCATCAGCATTCACATGAATAATTGGAATTTCAAATCCTTTGGCTAAATCACTCGCATAACGGGTAGAGCGTCCTTCTTTTTCTGAAGTTGTATAACCAATTAAGTTATTCGCAATAATATGGATGGTTCCACCTGTTTTATAGCCTGGTAGCCCGCTTAAATTCAACGTTTCGGCAACAACACCTTCACCAATAAATGCGGCATCCCCATGAATCAATATGCTAAACGCATTTTGAGTATTTTGACTTGGATAACCATGCTTTTTACGTCTATCCTGTGCCGCTCTTGTAAAACCTTGAACAACAGGATTAACGAACTCTAGATGTGATGGATTATGTGCCAATGTAATTCGTGTTGTATCATTACCTTCTTTTACTTCAGTACTTGCACCGAAGTGATACTTTACATCTCCACTCCAACCATAGTTAATCCCCATCGATCCTTCTGATGGAATGAGTTCTTTATTAGGTGCCTTATGAAATTCGGAAAAAATTTTATCGACTGGCTTTCCAAGAACATGCGCCAGTACACTTAATCTCCCTCGGTGTGCCATGCCCATCATAATATTTCCAATATTATCGGTAATGGATTCATTAATAATATGATCTAAAATCGGAATCATCATTTCCAAGCCTTCAATGGAAAAACGTTTTTGCCCTACAAAGGTCGTATTTAAAAAATGTTCAAATCCTTCAACGTAACTTAATCGTTTTAATAGCTCACGTTTTTTATCATCAGAACGTTTAAACGTTAGTCTTTGTGACTCGATTTGTTGAATCAACCAACGTCGTTCAGCGTCATCATTTACATGATCAAATTCAAAGGAAATTTTGCCCATATATCGTGCCTTTAAATAACGGATTAATTCAAGACCATTCTCTACATGTAATGGACACTCTTCTCTTAACCATGTGGCTGGTATACTTTTTAAATCTTGTGCCGTCAATCCATATGTTTCAGAATCTACTAAAGGAGAAACACCTTCCTCACGAATACCAACTGGGTAAATGTCAGCTTCTAAATGCCCATATCTTCTAATCGCTTCGATAAATTCAATAGCTCTTGTGATTTTCTTTATTTTTTCATGTGTCACTTCACTCGTATCTTTAATCGTTTCATGCTTCGCTTCCAGCCAAGTCGGCTTGCCATAATTCTCAAACAGCTCACGAAAAGAATGATCGACATCATCTGGATTACGTAAAAATGTCATATATTGTTCATCTATATAAGCTTCATTCGGTCCTGTGAAATTGTCCCAAATGTTGTGTACGTCTTTATCTTTTTCATTAAACATAACCATTCCCCCAACTAACTTCTAAGAACGATTGATCATATCATCTGCTATCCTATAGTATGTATCCTATTATCTGTTATCACTATTTCCCTTTAGCTATGAAAAGCAAACGCCACAAGTCTATCGTCATTTCAAATTAAATACGGATAATACTTCATAAAATGAGCGAAATCCGTTATAATAAAACTATGATTATTTGAATTGGGGGATTCCACAATGAAAATGGCACTTCTTATTGGTGTAATCGTTATGTTTTTCGTTTCATTTTTCACTTCAGGTTACGAAGCAAAACCTGGTGTACCACGTAAACAATAATTAAAAAAACCGTTCAGTTTTATAAATGTATCTATCATACATTCAAAACTGAACGGTTTTTATGTACTAGCTAATCTAAATTCGGAAAGTTTTGTTGACGCAAGGCTTCATATAAAGTGATGGCAACTGTATTAGCAAGATTAAGTGAACGTACATGACCACTCATATGAATTTTAAAACATTGATCTTCCTTACCTGAAAGCAGTTCACGTGGAAATCCTTTCGTTTCCTTTCCAAAAATAAGAAATACATCTGCCTCCTGATGATTAAAATCTGCCTCTGTATAATACTTTGTTCCATAATTTTCTAGGTAATAAAACAACCCTTTCGGATATTTTTCATATAGTGCGTCAATATGATCATATTCATGAACATCTACATTTTCCCAATAATCTAAACCAGCACGTTTTAATTGTTTATCATCTATTGAGAAACCAAGTGGATGTATTAAATGTAAACTTGTATTCGTCGCAAGACATGTACGTGCGATATTACCTGTATTAGGAGGTATCTCCGGTTGATATAAAACGACATGTAAACTCATTTCTCTTACCCCTTATTAAGACTATTTCTAGAAGAATGCCAACCTTTTTATTATAGCATGATTCACTTAGTTGAAAAAATCATTTTGACAGCTTTTCATAAAAACACACCTCCACAAAATACCTTTGTAGAGATGCGTTATTTAATCCTCTTGTAAGGCAGATTCTAATTCATACCGTACTTGTTCATCAGTTTCTTTTTCCTTTAAAGCAAGCAATGCTTCCATCGCCTTTTCACTACCGATTTTACCAAGCGACCAGGCAGCTGTTCCACGTATCGCAGGACGCGGATCATGGTACATCAGCTCAATTAAATCATCAACTGCCGTTATATCTTTATATACACCTAAGGCTATAATTGCATTA
>DVIO01000179.1 GCA_018711205.1 Candidatus Avamphibacillus intestinigallinarum
CATTAAAAATAATCCTGAAACTGTTTTACCTAATGGAGATGTTATTCAAAGAAGTGATGTATTAGGTCCTAATAAAAAAGGACACATTATTAGCATTTTAGGTGATACGCGAAACACTTTAAAACACGAAACATTTATTCAAAACTCAGATGTTCTTGTTCATGAAGCCACATTCGATCAAAATAAACATGAACTTGCCTATCAATACCATCATTCAACAACAGCAGAAGCCGCTCAACTCGCGTTAAGCGGACAGGTGAAACAACTCATTTTGACACATATTTCTGCGAGATATCAAGAAGAAAAAGATATGACTCTTTTATTACAAGAAGCAAGAGATATCTTCCCCAATACTATGATTGCTGAAGACTTATCCGTCTTTCCGATTCAGAAAAAGTCATCATAACAACATCCTAGTTTTAAAACTAGGATGTTTGATTTACTGTCCTTTATAATCATCCAAAAAATCCTTTTGAAAGCTTGTTTGTGGCTGAATGTCATGATGAGCTTTTTGTCTTTTAAACACCTCTTCACCATACTTATCCGTTAAGGCATGAATCGTTTGATGGAGTTTTAATTTATTCGCTTCTTTTTCAAATGTGAACAAATCTAATTGTTTACCAAGTTTTGCTTTATCTTCTATATGTTGTACGGTCACGCCGAGTAATCGTACAGGCTGACCGTTCCAATTTTTCGTCCATAATTCCTTAGCCACTTGAGCAATATCTTTTTGTGCCTCAATATATTGTTCCAGACGGCGACTTCTCGTAATCGTTTCATGATTCTTATAACGAATCATCAACTGTATAGAAGAACCCATCACTTCTTTCCGATTTAATCGCCTTTCTACTTGTAAGGATAGTTGATCAATTAAAGCAAAAACTTCTCGCTCATCCGTCGTATCATAAGGCAATGTTCGGGATGAGCCAATGCTTTTAAAATCATAAACCGCATCCGGGTCAACCGCTCTTGAGTCAATTCCATTGGCCCGATTTTTAAGGCGTTCTCCATTAATTCCGAGCCTATGCTTCAGTATATAATCATCGGCATTCGCTAAATCACCAATCGTATAAATGTTTAAATCATTTAACTTCTCTTCGGTTTTTTCGCCAACTCCATGCATTTCCCCAACTCGTAATGGCCAAAGTTTTGTTGGTAAATCTCGTTTTCGCAAAATGGTAATACCTAATGGTTTTTTCATATCAGAAGCTGTTTTTGCTAAAAACTTATTTGGAGCGATTCCAATACTTGCAGGTAGTGACAGTTGTTGCATAAAGGCATCTTGTAACCTTTGGGCAATCTCAATCGGTGTTCCAAAGTGGGCACACCCTGTAATATCCAAATATCCCTCATCAATAGATACTGGTTCAATTAAAGGCGAGATTTCAGACATCATTTTAAATATTGTTTTTGAAGCAGTACGATAACGCTCAAAGTTAGGACGCATTACTAGTAAATTGGGACAAAGTTTTTTAGCTTCCCATAAAGGCATTGTCGTTTTAACGCCTTTTGCTCTCGCTTCATAGCTACTTGTTACGACAATGCCTTTTCTTTCTTCAGGATTCCCTGCAATGGCAAGCGGTTTCCCTCTTAGGCTTTCATCATGTGCTATTTCTACAGAGGCATAAAAACAGTTCATATCAATATGCAAAATAACGCGACCATTTTTTGGGTACCAACGTTTTGACATGTGAATCCTCTTTTCCGTACAAATGAAGATACCTTTATTATACCATATTATAAGCACCCTATCTTGCTTGGATAGGGTGCTTTATTTGAAAAAGTATTTAGTTGTTTGATTGTGCTACATGCTGAATGATTTCAACAACAAATCTAGCCGTTTTTTCTAAATTTTCTATCGTTATATTTTCATGTACCGTATGAATATGTTCATACCCCACAGCTAAGTTAACCGTAGGAATGCCGTGACCAGCAAAAATATTGGCATCACTTCCCCCACCACTTTGGAGCATACGACCGCTTAAATCAAGTTTTTGGGCCGCTTCCTGAGCCACTTGAACAACTTCATCTTTTTCATTTAATTTATAACCAGGATACATCCATTTTACGTGCACATCTGCAGAACCACCATGGTTTTCAGCAGCTTTTTCTAATGCTTCTTTCATATGAGCTACCTGTGCTTCAACTTTGTCTTTTGATAGTGATCTTGCTTCAGCAATCAACTCAACACGATCACATACAATGTTGGTTTGTTCGCCACCTTCAATACGCCCAATGTTTGCGGTTGTTTCCTCATCAATTCTACCAAGCTGCATATTAGCAATGCCTTCAGCTGCTAAAGAAATCGCTGATATGCCTTTTTCTGGCTCTAGTCCAGCGTGAGCTGTTTTACCATGTACAACACATACAAGTTGAGCTTGAGTTGGTGCTGCAACAATTAATTCTCCCACTTCACCATTGCTGTCTAAAGCATAGCCGAATTCAGCTTTTACTTTACTCAAATCTAATGCTTTTGCTCCAACAAGTCCTGATTCTTCTCCCGCTGTAATGATAAATTGGATATCTCCGTGTGCAATTTGGTCTTCTTTTAAGACACGAATTGTTTCAATAATTGCAGCTAAACCAGCTTTATCATCTGCACCTAATATAGTGGAACCATCTGAAGTTATTAATCCGTCTTTAATCACTGGTTGAATATTTTTCCCAGGGACCACTGTATCCATATGTGATGTGAAATAAATACAAGGTGTGTCTTTCACATGACCTTTTAACGTACAAATCAGATTTCCCGCCCCGTGGTTAGTCACTTTAGCACTATCATCTTCGACAACTTCAAGTCCAAGTTGTTCAAATAATTGAATTAAATGATTTGCAATCTGTCTTTCATGTTTGGTTTCTGAATCAATCTGTACTAACTCTAAAAATTGATCGGTTATTCGCTTTTCATTGACTGGCATAATTAAATTCCTCCGTATCTTTAAATGATTTACTTGAAGAAATAATCTTTAACAAGTAAACTATGGGTAACGATTCCAAAGTTAAGGGGTGCAATAGATGTCTACAAAACATCCAACTAAAAAGAAACAAAGTAAACGAGATAGACGTATGAAATTAGCTGTTTATATTATGATTATTGCCATGCTATTAACAAGTATTACAGCTGGAATTGGTTCTATCTTGTAAATATATTATATAAAAGCGAGAAGGACTGGAGTATATTACCCTCCAGTCCTTTTTTTAAACCGAACCTTGTCTAAATCACTTTGTTTGAATTTACTTTTCAGAATTAAGTATTCCTCAATTTCATGTAATAGACGAAATAAATTCGCCCGTGTTTCAAACTCATCCTGAGTGGTTGGCAAACCTTCTTGATGAAAAGATTTCTTAATTTCTGCAAGTTCTGCTAGAAACAAATCTGCCGTATTCCCTGGATGAACCGATAAAGACAAACGTTCAAAGAAGCTGGCAATTTTCTCAGAAATCTCTGCCTGCTTCGGTAAAGCGCTGACAAGTGGTAACATAGATTGCAGTAATACAAATTGTCGCTCTCGCATGTGAAAATATTCTGCGTACGGATGGTTCTCACGCCAGAGATGATTTTCTTTATCCAATTCTCCGAGCTCCCCAGCCCTTTCTAGAATTTTTTCACATTCTATTAATTCTTCTTGGTCCCATTCAATATCATTATCACGTATATATAATGCGATTTCATGAAGGATGATTTTAAAATTATTTTCTAAGCGAATTTGCAACACACGAAGGCGTCGCTCTAAATTCGGCATATAAAGGTTTAATAACAAACCGACCCCAACACCTACAACGATAATCAGCACCTGTTCCACAATAAAATGTAAACTCACAGTTTGGGATACGAAAATGTTCAAGATAATAACGATGCTAGTTACTAAGCCTTGATTTATATTAAAATGTACTGTTACAGGAATAAATAATAATAGCATGAGACCAATTGCAATCGTATTATATCCGATTGTTTCAAAAAATACATACGAAAACACGATTGCAAGCATACATGCTGCAAAACGATCCCATGCACTTAACACAGAACGTTTTCTAGAAGGTTGAATACATAGGATCGTTAAAATTCCTGCGGATGCGACATGTGTCACACCAAATAATTGGGCAAGTGACATAGAAATCGGTGCACCAATTGCTGTTTTAATTGTACGATAGCCAATTTTCAAGGGTATAAACTCCTCTAAGCTCATCTCATAAGAATTGAGGGATTACTTATTGCAATCATTAGATTTCTTCACAATGTTGATCGAATAAACTTTGCAATTTCATAATAACACTAATTGGTGTTGAACCTTCAATATCTTGCCTATGCAGCATTTCAATTAATTCTCCATCTTTTAATAAAGCCATAGATGGTGAAGATGGTGGGTTTCCACCGAAGTATTTACGTGCCTCAGCAGTTGCTTCTTTATCTTGCCCCGCAAAAACAGTTACGAGATGATCAGGTCTTTTATCATAATGAATAGAGCTTGTCGCTGCTGGTCTAGCGATGCTACCAGCACAACCACATACTGAATTAATAAAAACAAGTGTCATGCCATCTTGCTTCATTACATCATTGACCTCATCCGGTGTGGTTAATTCAGTATAGCCTGCTTCCTTCATTTCATTACGTGCCATTTCAATTGCGTCATTTTGATATATTTTAAACTCCATATAACATGCTCTCCTTTGTATATAAGTCTTTTATCCTGTGCCCAGTATAAACGATGACTAAACCAAAGATAAAGCAACTTCTCTTTAGTATGACTTAGTTATTTAAAATACATTAGCTGTTTCTTCATTTACATTTTCTAAAATCTCTTTTACACGCGCCATGAATCGACCACAAATTAAACCATCTAAAATTCGGTGATCTAGTGAAAGACACAAGTTTACCATGTGACGTGCGGCAAACATATCATTAATAATCACAGGTTTTTTTACAATCGATTCTACTTGTAAAATGGCTGCCTGCGGATGATTGATAATGCCCATTGACTGTACTGAACCAAATGAACCGGTATTGTTCACAGTAAAGGTACCGCCTTCAATATCAGCTGTCGTTAATTTACCATTTCGTGCTTTTTCAGACAACAAATGAATTTCTCTAGCAATTCCTTTAACTGTTTTCTCATCAGCATGTTGGATAACCGGTACAAATAAATCTTGTTCTTTTGCCACAGCAAACGATAAATGTACATCTTTTCTTTGAATAATTTTATCTCCGGCCCAGACACTGTTCATTTCAGGAAACTCTTTTAATGCTTGAGCAACCGCTTTTGCAAAAAATGCAAAATACGTTAAATTATAACCCTCTCGTTCTTTGAATTGTTTTTTCAAAGAATCACGATAGTTTACTAAATCTGTTACATCTACCTCAACCATCATCCAAGCATGTGGTATTTCTTGTTTTGCTTGTACCATATGTTCGGCAACAACTTTCCTGACGCCCGTTACAGGTATTTCGATATCACCTGTAGATGTCCTTTGTTGTGTTTGCGCTGAACGGTTTTCAATTTTTGATGAAGGTGCAGGTGTAGTAGATGGTTCAGTAGAAACCTCAGGCACACCATGTTGAATTGCCTGTTCAACATCTTTTCTCGTAATTCGTCCAAATTTACCAGTTCCAACTAATTGTTCTAAGTTGATTTGATGCTCTTGGGCCAAACGTAATACTGCCGGAGAATACCTTTTTTTCATACTCGAAACGTCTGTTTCCTTATGAGATGCTTCATTCGTCGTTTGTTCAGCTGGCTCAACTGTCTCTTCTGTTTGGTCACTTTCCTCCGTTTCGATATAACAAATCAATGTATCAATCTCGACTGTTTCTCCTTCATTTACCACAATGTCAGTGATCGTTCCTGTAAATGAAGACGGTATTTCGGCGTTAACCTTATCTGTCGTGACTTCAGCAATTGGATCGTATTTATTTACATGATCTCCTTCAGCAATCAACCATGTATTAATCGTTCCTTCTACAACACTTTCTCCAAGCTTTGGCATGGTAATTTCTTCTCTAGCCACAATATTTCCCTCCCGTCTTTTTAAAATTCTGCAAGTTCACGCATTGCTTCTTCTACTTTATCAGCGTTTAACATATAATATTTTTCCATAAGTGGCGCATAAGGAATTGCCGGTACATCCGGTGAAGCTAAACGTTTAATTGGTGCATCTAAATCAAATAAGCAATGTTCACCAATAATAGCCGCAACTTCTCCGATAATACTTCCCTCTTTATTATCATCTGTAACGAGTAATACTTTTCCTGTTTTTTTAGCAGCTTCGATAATCGCTTCTTGATCTAATGGATAAACGGTACGTAAATCCAAAATATGTGCGTCGTAGCCTTCTTTTTCTAATTGTTCAGCTGCTTGTAGTGCATAGGGTACCCCAATCCCATACGTAATGACTGTAATATCATTACCTTCACGTTTCACATCTGCTTTTCCAATTGGAAGTACATAATCATCCTCTGGTACTTCACCTTTTAATAAACGGTAGGATTTTTTATGCTCAAAATATAACACAGGGTCATTATCTCGAATCGCTGCCTTTAATAATCCTTTTGCATCGTATGGTGTAGACGGTATCACAATTTTCAAGCCAGGTTGATTTGCAAATAAAGCTTCAACATTTTGTGAATGATATAACCCACCGTGGCCACTTCCGCCATATGGGGCCCGAATCGTAATTGGACAATTCCAATCATTATTAGAACGATAACGAATACGAGATGCTTCAGATACAATTTGATTCACTGCTGGCATAATGAAGTCAGCAAACTGCATTTCTGCTACAGGTCGTAAACCGTACATAGCTGCTCCAATACCAACACCTGCGATAGCTGACTCAGCAAGTGGTGTATCCAGTACACGTTCTTCACCAAATTGTTCATATAAACCTTCTGTCGCTCTAAAGACGCCTCCTTTATGTCCAACGTCTTCGCCGAGCACAAACACTTTGTGATCTCTTTCCATTTCTTCACGTAACGCCATTGTAATAGCTTGTATATAGGTCATGACTGCCATGATGACATCTCCTTTCGTTTACTGTTCATAGACATAATCTAATGCTGCTTCAGGTGCTGCATAAGGTGCTGCATCCGCATAGTCGGTTGCTTCGTTAATAGCTTCATCTATTTCTTGTTTAATAGACTCTTCTGTTTCTTCAGTGAGTAAACCTACTTCGTATAAATAATCCGTCATCACAACTACTGGATCTGTTTTCTTCATGTCTTCTATTTCTTGTTTATCACGATATAACAAATGATTGTCATCACTTGAATGGGCTGTCATTCGATGGACCATCGCCTCAATTAAAGTAGGTCCCTCTCCATTCATTGCACGATCATGCGCCTCTTTTACCGCTTCATAAACAGCCAATGGATCATTACCGTCAATTGTAAGGCCTTTCATTCCGTAACCAATGGCACGATCTGAAATACGTTCACAAGCAACTTGTTTATGAGCAGGTACAGAGATTGCATATTGATTATTCTCAACAAGTGTAATAACTGGTAATTTATGAACACCTGCAAAATTTAAAGCCTCATGAAAATCACCTTGATTTGTAGAACCTTCACCAAGCGCTGTTAATGTTACGATGTTCTTTTTCTCCATTTTCCCAGCTAATGCTACACCTACAGCATGCGGTACTTGAGTTGTTACAGGTGAAGATCCTGTCAAAATACGGTTTTTCTTTTGACCAAAATGTCCAGGCATTTGACGTCCCGCAGAGTTTGGGTCTTCTTGTTTAGCGAAAGCTGACAATAATATTTCTTTTGTTGTCATGCCAAATGCAAGGACCATACCAACATCACGATAATAAGGTGCTAAGTAATCCTTTTCACGATCCATCGCAAAAGCGGCTCCAACTTGAGCGCCTTCTTGACCTTGACAAGATACAACAAATGGAATTTTCCCTGCTCTATTTAAAATCCATAATCTTTCATCCACTTTTCTAGCTGTTAACATCGTTCGGTACATCTCAATGACATCTTCATCTGATAAGCCGAGTAATGCATGACGTGTGTCTCCCATAATAAAATCCTCCTATACATTTTTATCCATGAATTTGCTTTCCATCAACAGCAAGTGCTGCTTCCCCAATGACTTCTGATAATGTTGGATGTGGATGAATCGTCGCTCCAATTTCTCTAGCAGAAGCATCAAGAACCTTTGCCAACCCTGCTTCAGAAATCAAGTTTGTGACATCTGGTCCAACCATATGCACCCCTAAAATATCTTCAGTTTTTTTATCCGTAATAATCTTTGCAAAGCCAGATGCATCTCCATGAACGAGCGCTTTACCATTTGCCTTGAATGGAAATATACCTATTTTGAGATCGTAACCTTTCTCTTTTGCTTTCTTTTCAGTTAGCCCGACCATGGCTACTTCTGGATGACTATACACACAGCTCGAAACGGTATTGTAATCAATTGGTTCAGGCGTTTCGTTTGCCATATGCTCTACAGCGATGATGCCTTCATGAGAGGCTACATGAGCAAGCTGCATGCCTCCTATACAATCGCCAATAGCATAAATATGTGACTCTTTTGTTTGGTAAAATTCATTTACGACAATATGATGATCTTCAATTTTAATATCTGTATTTTCTAAACCAATTCCATTTATATTGGCTGCTCTTCCAACGGAAACAAGCAATTTTTCTGCTTGAACGGTGTGAACGTCATCATGTTGTTTAAAGCTCACTTGTACGTGATTTGTTTTCTCTAGAGACTCTGGTAATACTTCTGCACTCGTATATATTTGTATACCCTTTGCCTTAAGGGACTTTTCAATCTCTTTGCTAATGCTTTCATCCATTTCAGCAAGCAGATGGTTTTGATATTCAATCAATGTAACTGCTACACCAAAGTCACTTAACATAGATGCCCATTCAACTCCAATTGCGCCACCACCAACAATGACAATGGATTCCGGTAATACTTCTAGGTTTAGCGCTTCTTCTGAGCTGATAATTTGTTTGCCATCAATTTCTAGACCCGGTAACGTGTTAGGCGATGAACCTGTTGCAAGTAACACATTTTTAGGAATCAACATAGTGTTCTCACTCTCATCTTCATGCTCAATCGAGATTGTTCCTGCAATAGGTGAGAAAATGCTCGGACCTAGTAAACGGCCAAATCCTTTATATACATCAATTTTTCCTTTTTTCATGAGTTGTGTTACACCTGCATGTAATTGCTTAATAATGTTTTCTTTACGTGTTTGGACTTGTTCAAAATTTAATGTGGCGTCTTGAACATCAATTCCAAATTCACGGGCATTTTGAATATTTTTAAATAATTCTGCACTTCGTAATAATGCTTTTGAAGGGATACAGCCTTGATGTAAGCATGTTCCACCTAAATTAGACTTTTCAACAATTGCTACCGTTAGACCTAGTTGAGATGCTCTGATTGCGGCAACATATCCACCAGTTCCTCCACCTAGAATAACTAAATCGTAATCCTTCGTCATACTATTATTCTCCTTCTTTCACAACATATTGTTTCGCATTTTCAGATTCGTTTAATACACGTAACGCACCATCAACTAAGGATTCTAAATCATTTTCACCAGGATACGTTAAAATATCTGCAATCCATTTTGTTCTCCTCATGATTTGTTTAATAAAAAATGAATTATAAGCAAGTTCTCCAGTTAGAACGATTGCCTGAACTTGTCCATATAAAACAGCGCTTAGGCTACCAATTTCTTTAGCAATTTGATATGCCATCACTTCTAAGTAATCGTGTAGCTCTGGATCATTTTGTTTAATGCTCTCAATCACTTCTGTTAGTTTGGTTGTTTTTAAATGAGCGAGTAAACCACCTTGAGTGGAAACCTTTTCCTGAAGCATCTTTTCAGAGGACCCCTCCTGAAAACAAAGTGAAATTAAGTCTCCTGTTGGTAAACTTCCAGCTCTTTCTGGAGAAAAAGGGCCCTCGCCATTTAAGCCATTATTTACATCAATCACTTTTCCATTTTGGTGTGCACCAATCGTAATACCTGTTCCCAAATGAGCAACGATAAAATTGCTTTCATGATAATCCACTTGTAAATCCCTAGCAGCTTTTCTTGCTGCTGATTTTTGATTTAACGCATGAAAAATACTTCTTCTTTCTATTTCTGGTAAGCCGGTCATTTTTGCAATATGATCTAGCTCATCTACAACTACTGGATCTACTATAAAGGCTGGTAAATCAAGAGAGTCCGCAATTCTCTTGGCAATTAGACCGCCTAAATTTGATGGATGCTTTCCATTAAATCCTATCGTCAAATCATCTAACATGGCCTGATTAATTTCATAGGTTCCACCTTTAATCGGTCTAATCAAACCACCTCTAGCAACGACAGCATCAATCTTTGATAAATTAATGCCCTCTAAAAACAAACGTGCTTGTATCTCTTCTGTACGTAAAAATACTTGCTCATCCAAGCCATTTGTAAAATCAGATTCGATTAACTCTCTATGAAACAAGCTGCGTTCTAATAGACAACGTTCATTCTCATATAACCCAATTTTAGTTTGATCTTTTTTTGGATTGATGCCTAGAACTCGAAATGTTTTATTCAAGATATGAACCCCATTTCATTCATGATCACTTACGAAAGTGTTTCCCGCTCTTGATCCATTGTGATGGCTAGCGCTAAGGAATAGAGCTTGCTTTCATGTGAATCTGCCCGTGAAGAAAGCGCAATGGGAATCTTCGCACCACAAACAACAGCGGCAACTTTAGCATAAGCAAAAAAGACAAATGATTTATACAGTGCATTCCCCACCTCAATAGAAGATACGAGTAAAATATCAGCCATACCTGCTACTTCAGACGTAATGGATTTATGTTGTGCCGATTTAGGCGAAATCGCATTATCAAACGATAACGGCCCGTCGATGAGACAATGTTGAATGGAGCCTTCTTTTTGCATACGGGTTAGCTTCGCTGCATCAATCGTTGAGGGAATCGCTTCATTCATAACATCAACTGGTGCAATGACAGCAATTTTAGGTTTCTGTATGCCTACAGCGCGACTTACATCGGTCGCATGATTAATGATTTGTACTTTTTCATCTAATGTTGGCGCAATATTAATAGCCGCATCTGTTAATAAAATCGGTTTATTGCGTCCCGGAATATCAAACATTGCTACATGTGATAAAAGTTTTTTGATTCGCAATCCCTTTTCCCTATCTAAAACCGCTTGCAATAATTTTTTCGTCGAGATATTCCCTTTCATTAATATAGAAGCTTCACGACGATGAATCATTTCAATTGCTACTTCTTCTGAAGATTCTTCTACATGATATAGGCGAATATCTTGCGTATTTAAATCGAGTTGTATCATTTCAGCAATTTCTTCAATATCATTTTGATTTCCTAATAAAATGAATGAACATAATTTATGAGCAAGTCCTAATTTGACTGTCTGTAAAATTTCCTCATCTGCCGCATTTGCAATCACGACAGTACGTTTCATATCATTTTTAGCAGTTTGAATCAACACTTGTAAATGATTCATAGTTTTCCTTTCTAACTACTATTCATTAAAGGTCATATTTATCTAATTTATAATATAAATTTCGAATTGAAATTCGTAATGTTTCAGCAGTTTTTGTTTTATTAAAATGACACATTTCATATGTCTTTGCGATGAACTCTTTTTCAAATTGTTCGACTGACGCTTGCAAAGATTGTCCTTCTAATGAAAATGAAGTTAAGGTAGCTACATTATCTTCTTTTTTATTAGAACATTCATTTAAAGCGACAACATCTTTCCTTGTAACAAAATTCATTGATCGTGGACCATTTAACATCATTTTTTCAATGGCATTCTCAAGTGAAAACATATTTTGTTTCCATTCCATGGCCATTAACATGTTTAGAGCATCATCCTGAATGGATTTTACATTCATAGCTAACTTAAAGTTTAATCTACGAATGATACTTTTTGCAAGAATAGGAATGTCTTTTGCACGTTCTTGCAAATTAGGAAGAAATATCGGCATTTTATTGATGACATAATATAATTCTTCATTAAAAGTATTTTCCATAATGGCATGTTCTAAATTAGCGCTTGATAATACAATGATACGCGTATTTAAATCCTCATCCTTTATCCCACTATATGTTTTTAAAATCTCTAATAATATTTTTTGTTGCAATGGTTGCAATAATTCAATATTTTCAATAACAATTGTGCCTTGAATGCCCTTTCTTTTAGATATTTGAGAAACCTGTTTACGATACGATATTAATAAAGAATCAATTTCTTCATTAGACATTTCTAAACAATTGAGTGTTGTACATTTATAAAAGCGTAAGGTACTTTCATTATGAATCGCTTGTGCGAGCATTTTTTTACCAGTGCCATACTCTCCACGAATCAAAACAGGCATACGTGTGCCTGCAGCAACCTTAGCCTGCTCCAATACAAGTTGCATTTCACGAGATTGATATTGAATATCTTTTAATATGTAATTTTTCTCCAAAAAACGTACAAGTTGTTGGCTATCTTCTAACTCAGCTGTAATGTTTTGGTTCATAGTCGCTGCACTGTATACACCAATGGTTCCTTTTAATTTTCCATTAATGATGAGAGGTGTAATCGTTACATCCAGTTTTTGCTTGGAACGTTTCATTTCAATTTGTTCGTTTTTTAATGTACGTCTTGTTTCTAATACTTTTTGATGTAATGAAGCACCAATAAAATCCTTTGTATGCTGTATTGAAGAGGCTTCTATATCAAACCACTTTGCATACATTTCATTGATATATCTACATGAATTATGCATATCAGTAATTAAATATCCGTCCAAGCTATTCCCAACCATATTATTAAAAACTTTATGCAAATCCTCTATTTCAATATGTTTTTCAACAAAGGACACAACCGATTTAAAATTTTGGCAAAATAACGTAATCCCAATTAACCGATTATCATCGTCTCTTAGTGGTAAACGAAGGACGATGAGACGTATCCCATTCCGATATATTTGCTGAGCTGACCCTGAGATTGAATTTGCTTTTAACAATTCTTTTATATTGAGTTCAGGTAAAATATCCTCAATATCTACGCCTACCTTAAGTGTTACATCATTAAATAATTGTACCGCATCCTGATTAACATATTGCACGGTTCCTAAAGCATTCATAGATATAATCGAAGCAGGTAATTGATTAAATATAGACTCGTATAAAGATGTTACTGGTTCATCTATATCTTCTGAAAGATTCGTCTCACCTACAAAGCCTGTCAACATATCTTCTGTAATAATAATCGAACGTGGTTGTTTATATTGCTTTAACATTTGAAAAATCTCTCGCTCGTTTGTTAACACAACAATAATATCAATATCCGTGCGAAGCCACTCTTTCAAATGATCTATAGGCTCTGTTAAATCAAACATCCCAACAATATTTAATAACTTTTTCACTTTAATTTGTTTTATGAGAGAATTGGCACGTGTTTGACTGCCAATGATTAAAGTATTTTTCATACAAATCCCCTATCCTGCAATTATTTGCATGATTCAACTATAAAGTTTCTTGCATGTTTTATCAATTTAAATCTTTTCAAGGCTTTTTCAAATACTATTATGAATTTTCTCTGAATTTTGGTATACTAATGAAAGTTTGATAGGAATTAAGAGGAGAAAACGTCATGCGAATGATTGCAATTATCATATTATTAATCCCCGGTATTTTGTCTGCAGTCGGTATTAAATTGATGCGAGATTCATTTTTTAATGAATTTACTCCACTACTTTTCCATCCGGTTATCCAATTTATTGTAGGGTTTATCTTATTTGCAGGTGGTTTATTATTTCTCGGTGGATTTGTAGTATATCGAGATCGCAAGAAAAATAATAAATTAAAATAATATGAATAGCGATTCTAATTGAACATTCATGTCCCATAAAGAATCATTAAGAGGAGGACGTCTTACAATGAAAGTAGCAAAATTTGGTGGTAGTTCAGTTGCTAATGCCACACAAATCAAAAAAGTAGCAAATATTATTAAAGATGATCAAGAAAGAAAATTCATCGTTGTGTCAGCACCCGGCAAACGCACAAAAGATGATGTAAAAATAACGGACCTATTGATTGAATTAGGTACCGCTTATGTTGAGAAACAGCCTTATGAGCCAAGCCTTGAAAAAATCGTCAAGCGTTATGAAGAAATCATTTCAGAATTAGGTCTTTCAACGGCATTACTAACAGACATTAAAGATGCGCTGTTAACCACAATTCATAGCAATGAACCAGATGCCGTGAAATTAGATGCTTTAAAAGCAAACGGTGAGAACAGTTCAGCTAAAATAGTTAGTGCATATTTAAATAAAATTGGTTTACCTGCCACTTACTTAAATCCTAAAGACGCAGGTATTATCGTAAGTAATGAACCCGGTAACGCACAAATCTTACCCGAAAGCTTCGAAAAAATTCATACATTACGAGAACGTGATGGTATTCTAGTCATTCCTGGATTCTTTGGTTATTCTAAGGATGGTCAATTAACAACATTCTCAAGAGGTGGCTCTGATATTACAGGTTCTATCATTGCTGCTGGGGTAAAAGCAGATTTGTATGAAAACTTTACAGATGTTGACTCTGTTTACTCTGTTAATCCAAACATCGTAGACAATCCTAAAGATATTCCAGTATTAACCTATAAAGAAATGCGTGAATTATCGTATGCTGGATTTTCAGTCTTTCATGATGAAGCACTTATCCCAGCATTCAAACAAAAAATCCCGGTATGTATTAAAAATACAAACAATCCATCGGCACCAGGTACGATGATTGTGTCTGAAAAGAAAGAAAATGGTAACTGTGTCGTCGGTATTGCAAGTGACACAAACTTTGTGAGCTTATACGTAAGTAAGTATTTAATGAACCGTGAGCTAGGATTTGGCCGAAAATTATTGAATATTCTTGAAGATGAGGAAATCTCCTTCGAACACGCACCGTCTGGTATTGATGACATGTCTGTGATCATTAGTGAAGATGAATTACCAAAAGAAAAAGAAGAACGTGTCATTCAACGCATTAATGATGAATTAGATGTTGATCAAATTGATATTCGTCGTAACTTAGCAATGATTATGGTTGTTGGAGAAGGTATGAAGAGTACTGTTGGTATGACAAAACTAGCGACAAATGCATTAGCTGATGCAGGGGTTAATATTGAAATGATTAACCAAGGTTCTTCGGAAGTCTCCATGATGTTTGGAATTGATGCAGCTGACGTTGATCGCGCTATTCAATATTTATACCGTTCATTCTTTGAATAAATACGATAATAAATCCGAGATGCTTATTGCATCTCGGATTTTTATTTAACTCGCTCGATTTTCAAGTCTTAGTTTATCAGCAACCATCGCAATGAATTCCGAATTGGTCGGTTTTGATTTAGCCACACTGATTGTGTAACCAAATAACGCTGTAATCGCGTCAATATTACCTCTATTCCATGCGACTTCAATGGCATGTCGGATCGCTCTTTCTACTCGTGAGGCGGTCGTCTCATACTGTTTAGCAATATCGGGATATAATATCTTTGTAATGGATCCTAATAAATCAACATCATTATATACCATTGTGATCGCTTCACGTAAATATTGATAGCCTTTTATATGCGCAGGTACTCCAATTTCATGAATAATACCAGTAATATTTGCCTCTAAATCCACTTTCTTTTTCTCAACTGGTTTTGCTTGTGGAATAAATCCAGTCGTTTGCTTTCCATAAGTTTGCCTTATTTGTTCTGCTAAATGGTTAAAATCAAACGGCTTTAACACAAAATAAGATGCACCTAAGTCCACTGCTTTTTTCATAACCTCATCTTGGCCAAATGCTGTTAACATAATGACCTCTGGACAGTCTTCTCTTCTTTCTTGACGTAGTGTAGTTAATACATTTAAACCATCTATATGAGGCATAATAATATCTAATAACATAACATCAGGATTAATTTTGTTCAGTAAATCTAAGCAACTTTTTCCATTATATGCTACACCAATTACTTCTATATCTGAAACACCTTCAAAATAATCTTCAAGCATCTGTACAAGTTCTCGGTTGTCATCAATAATGCAAATACTTATTTTATCCAAATTATTTCCTCCTCTAGTTATGTACTCAAGATTCTATATATTTATATTCGACAAAAGTATGTATTCACCTTTTATTTTTAAAACTTTTTTAGGTATTTGTGCTTATTTTACCAAATTAGTGGTGATTCGCTAAAAAG
>DVIO01000180.1 GCA_018711205.1 Candidatus Avamphibacillus intestinigallinarum
GTGATTATCCTATTGAAGTGTTAAATAAAGCAGGAGTCGATATGACTTCAAAACAACCTGTTTTAGATGCGCTTGATGTGTTTGAAGAAAAATTAACTGAATTAGAAAATTTATTTGATGCTTAAAATGAACTGAACGATAAATAGATGAAGCTGGGACAAAAGTAGTTAAATGCATTTAAAAAAACGAACAATGAAGATATGGAGTAAGGAAATATACGAGACTCCTGCGGGAATAGCACGAGTCTGAAGACCCCGCAGGAAGTGCCCTTTTTCCGAGGAGGCTGAAGCCGTGCCCGCGGAACGCGAAGTATATTTCTGAAACGATTGTATACTCTTATATCTATTGTTCGTTTTTATGATTGGTTACTTTAGTTATGTCCCAGGCTCTTATTTTGTGATAAATGTTATAAAACGAATGAAAAAGTGCAAGCTTACAAAAATTGAAAGGAATAAGAAGGGTAGGGAAAGCCAGAGTGGAAAGATATTCATAAATGCAAATAGATTTAACAGGAAGGCGATACTTGTCAGTATAAGTGAGATAATTAAATAAACTGGGTGCAAAGAGATCACTCCCAAATTAAACTTACTTAAATATATGAAGAAGCGTTTTAAATTAGAATTGACAAATTTGTGAAAGTATTCACGAATGTATTGTGAAATCATGATAAAGTCGCTAGAATAATATGCATACCCCCTTAGTGATATATATATTGTATTAGAGAGTTATTGTATGAACGCTCTCTTTAAAAAAAAGAAGCTCATACCTTAGATTTGGGTGAACACTAAGGTATGAGCTTCTTTTATGTTAACTAATATACTTCCAAAAAGAGCCGTATTTAACAGGAATACGTTTCACTTTTCGCTTGAGCTGTAGTTTTTTAAGTTCTTTTTCAGATTCCGACACATTCCAATCATATACAACTGAAACTTCCTTCGTTCCGACAATACGATAAAATGATAAAAAGTCCTCAAGAGGTGGTTTTTCAGAAGGAAGTGGTACTTTTTGTAAAATCTCTTTTAAAACTTCAACATATGTTTCATATGAATGTAAGCCAGTAATTTTAATTCCCGGTTCATCAACAAATTGATTAAAGAAAACAATGGTTGGTATTCGGTCAACTTCCATTTCTTGCGTTAATTTTAAATCACATTGTAATGCCTTTTTAGCTGAAGTAGAAAACAAATCGTTTTGGAATTCTTGTACATCTAATTCTGCTTTATAAGCACACTCAGTTAAAACATCTTCATTAGAGATATCTTTTTTCAATAAAAAGGCACTTTCTTGTAATCTTCGTAAAAAGATTCTTCCTGCTTTTTTACCTTGTAATTCAGCAGCCTTAATTGCAAGTGAAGCAATCCATGGTGATGTAATTGGATTCTCTAACCACAAATCACCATCACAGCTCATTCCTGTCCTTTTAGCAGTTAATTCCCATGTATCGCGTAACTCATCAGGTTTATGAATAATTTCTGAATTTAATGCATGTAATTGTCCACTGATAATTGGATTAAATGTGAAAAAGCGACCAAATTCAATGGATAGCTTTTTTAAAGAAGGTTCCATTGACCAACACTCTGGGCATAATGGATCAATGAAAACATACATTTCTAATGGTTTTTCTAAAAAGTCAAAATAGCTATATTTGGCCGATGTGTTTGTTTGAATTGAGCTAGGATGCTCTGTAGGATTCCAACTCACATCGATTCTCCTTTCTACTATTCTGGTGTATTCATCATGTGAGTAGCGGTCATTGAAAGACGTTCAAAAATAGCTGAGAAATAAGGTTCAGCAATTTCTGCTTCTATCATCGCCTCATGCATGCATTCTAACCATGCTTCTCTACGGGCAGGTGTAATTTCAAATGGTAAATGTCTACGACGTAAACGTGGGTGCCCACGTTCTTCATTATATAAAGGTGGTCCACCAAGGAATTGCGTCATAAACAAGTACTGTTTATGGGCAACTTCAGATAAATCATCAGGAAATATTGGAATCAGTAAGGGATGTTCCCCAACCCGTTTATAAAAGGCGGGAATCCATTTATCCATTGTTTTAAATCCACCAATTGATTCGAAAATTGATTGTCCATTTGTCATGAGTAAACTCCTATCTTGCTAAATATATTGTAGCAACGCTTCAGATTGTGAGCAAATTATCTGTTTGCTTTTGAGATTGAAAACCTTGATAAGATAAGACTTATACGTTATTTACGGTAAACCGCTTTAAAGAAACGTTTAATTTTATTCGGTGTTTTTCGTTGAGGAATTGAAGTGTTTCGTAGTATTTCTTCAAAAACTTTTTTCCCTGTTGTTCTATTATTAGCCTCTAATTCAAATTCGTAATCATTTGTATTCCCATACGTACTGTAATCTAAGACGAGTGTGCAATCTTTATAAGCCATTTCTCGACGATCTGTTATTAATGTACCCCAATATTTTAAGTCGTCTACGTTAATGTGTAGTGCATTTAATTGTTTTAGAGTGTTTTGTTTCGCAATGGGTTTGTTAGCAATCCAAGCAGCTTTCTCTTGTTCAGTTAATAGATCATGTGTTTCTAATAAGCCATCTGGATGGGGTTCTTTTAAAGTCAGTATATTTCTTGTATCTTTCTCACGAATTCTTAAGGCCGCATGTTGTGCTTTTAAGCCAAAATCATCTGTTTCAAAATAATGATTGATTTGTCTAAAAGGTTCTGTAGGAAATGAGAAGGTATGTAGTATTTTATTGAATTCTTCCTCTGTTAATAAGTTTTTGAATTCAATTTCGATTTCTTGACTCAAAAGATCACTTCCTGTTCAATTTGATTATAAAATGATTATCTCGAAAATTGCACAAATATGCAAAGAAACGTATGCATTTTATGTTATGATGTTAGAGATTGGCATTATAAATCTACCGAGCTAAGGATGGTGTTAGCTAATGAACTGGAAAGTCAATCTAATTCCTTATGTGCAAGTGGTAGAAGAATTAAAAATCAAACTAAAAGGAATGCGTAAACAATTTGAAGAAGAACAGAGACATTCACCTATTGAATTTATTACAGGAAGGGTAAAGCCTGTAGAAAGCATTAAAGAAAAAGCCTATCAGAGAAACATTCCAATTTCTGATTTTGCATGTATAGAAGATTCTATTCATGATATTGCTGGGATACGAATTGTTTGTCAATTCGTTGATGATATATACACAGTAGTTGAAATGATCCAAAACCGTAAAGATTTTTGTATTATTGCCGAAAAAGATTATATTGAGCGAAATAAAGCAAGTGGTTATCGCTCTTATCACATGACGATTCAATATCCTGTAGAAACGATTCATGGTAGAGCACATATACTAGCAGAAATTCAAATTCGCACACTAGCAATGAACTTTTGGGCTACAAATGAGCATTCCTTAAATTATAAATATGATGGTAGCATTCCAACAGATATAAAAACTAGACTGGTGAATGCCGCTGAAGCAGCTTTTCAACTTGATGAAGAAATGTCTAAAATTAAAAATGAAATTCAAGAAGCACAAAGAATTTTCCATAGAAAATAACGATGCGTCATTTTATTAACATATGTGCAAATAAAGGGGGAAGTTAAAGTGAAATTCGATATTGTTTCTAGAGGGGACCACCGCTCCAACAATATCAAGTCAACGATGACTCAATATTTAACAGACTTTGATTTAGAATATAGTGAAGAAGAGCCTGATCTTGTCATATCTGTTGGAGGAGATGGCACATTTTTAGAGGCATTCCATCGTTATGTGCATCGACTAAATGAAACTGCATTTATCGGTATACATACTGGACATCTAGGATTCTATGCGGACTGGATGTTAGAAGAAGTTGAACGATTAATTATAGAAATAGCTAAAACACCTTATCAAGTTATTGAATATCCGATATTAGAGGTAACGATTCGGTCTAAAACGGGTAAGGAAGAAGATCGTTTCCTTGCCTTGAATGAAGCCACCATCAAAACAGCTGAAGGTTCAGTTGTATTCGATGTTGATATTAAAGGAGAACATTTTGAGACATTTAGAGGGGACGGGCTTTGTATTTCAACGCCTTCCGGAAGTACAGCTTATAATAAAGCACTCGGTGGTGCGATTTTGCATCCATCTTTAGAAGCGATTCAATTAACAGAAATGGCCTCTATTAATAATCGTGTATTCCGTACAATTGGTTCACCGATGATTTTACCTAAGCATCATACATGTTTGTTAAAACCAATTGTCGATCGTAGCTTTTTGATTGCAATTGATCACTTTACGCAAACATATACGAATGTCAAGTCTATACAATGCCGGGTTGCAAAAGAAAAAATTCGTTTTGCACGTTTCCGTCCATTTCCATTTTGGAATAGAGTACGTGATTCGTTCGTTACTGAAGGTGACCGGACAAAGATGGATAATTAAATGAAATGTACTTGGTTCATTGATAAACAATATGCTGGTATGACGATTCATGCATTTTTAAAACAGCAACAATTTTCAAGAAGGTTTTTAAAAAAGTTAAAGGTTAATGGAGGAAAGGTATTTGTGAATGATGAAATATCTTTCTTTCGTTATGTCTTAAAAGAAGGAGAAACATTAAGACTACTGGCTCCGGAAGAAAAAAGACCTGAAACATTGCAACCGAAACAGATGGAATTAGATATTGTTTATGAAGATGATGCGATACTTATACTAAATAAACGAGCTGGGCTTCCTACTATTCCTTCAATTCGTGACGGAAATCAAAGTTTAGCCAGTGGCATCCTTGCATATTATGATGAAAAAAATTTACCATATACTGTTCACATTGTAACAAGATTAGATCGAGATACATCTGGCTTAGTGTTAGTCGCTAAACATAGACATAGCCATGCTCTATTAGCAGAGCAACAAAAAGAGCATAAAATAAAACGAATATATACGGCAATCGTTGAAGGGCATGTGAAAGAAGCTCAAGGCACCATTACATCACGGATTATGCGAAAACCTGATTCAATTATTGAAAGAATCGTTCACCCAAATGGACAAATTGCAATTACACATTTTTGGGTGAAAGAAGTACATTCGACATATAGTAAAATTGAAGTTGAATTAGAGACAGGAAGGACACATCAAATACGTGTACATTTTGCCCATAAAGGACATGCCTTACTTGGTGACACTTTATACGGAAATGCACACGCGCTTATAAACAGACAAGCCCTACATTGTCAGTATTTAGCTTTTTCGCATCCTTTAACTGGCATAGAGATGACATTCACCGCATGTTTACCAGAAGATTTACAACGTTTATGATTCGAAGGTTGTAAATTTTGTTGCTTGAAATGGTTGGTTTGACGGAACTGTAACAACCTTTAACTCTGGTAATTGACATGCGGTCAATTTATTTCCAAATACACAGCCCGTATCAATATTAACAGTATGATTTTTAAAACGTGGTTCGTATACAGGTGTGTGCCCATAAATAATCCATTTTTCTCCGTGGTAATATTTAGCCCAATCCCGTCGAATCGGACGCCCATCAGGATGAAATTCCCCAGTTGTGTCTCCATACAGAACAAATGATTTCACTTTTTTTCCTGTTTTTCCAATTAGGGATTCTTTTATACCTGCATGAGCAATAATTGCTTCAACATCGGGTAATAATAAATATAGAGGTGCTTGTTCATATAATTTCATGAAGCAATGTCTGATTGATTTTTGTTCTTTGGGAGATAATGCTTTATATTCCTCTACAGTTGTTTCCAATCCGTGTTTTAATTGAACGGCATTCCCTAAAAAATAGCGATATAATTTATCACAATGATTACCTGGGACATATAATGCGCTGTTGTGAACAACGACTAAATCATAGACAAGCTGAATAACACGTAAAGAGTTCGGTCCACGATCTGTAATATCACCAACAAACACAGGTGTTCTATGATCTTTATGCGTGTAAGTATTATGTTCCTTTTGATAGCCAAGTTTTTTAAGCAATTGCTTCAATTCATCATAGCAACCATGGACATCGCCAATCACATCATATTTCAATTCATCCACCTCATTTATCGTTCATGCTTTATGATATATTGTACACAATTTTACGTTGGCTAACCATTGGTGAAAATTAATTTAAAACTGCTTTAGAGAAATCATACAAAATGTGCTATGATGTATTTTAGTAAAAAAGGGAAGGAAGTGAGTATGTGACAGAACAAGACATTGAATTAAGAAATGAAGCATTGGTAGAAGACATCTTAAGTGGTGATATACAGGCGTTTCGGGAGACTTTTATAGACATGCACCCATATGATCAAGGGCAATTCTTTATAGAACAAACATCTGACATAAGGATGCACATCTATGAATATTTGTCTCCGGATGAAGTGGCGCTCATTATGGAAAACATCTCAATAGATGAAGTATTACCTTTTTTCACTGAAATGGATGCTGAATACGCCGCAATGGTGTTATCCGACATGGCAATTGACGATGCTGTAGATATTTTGAATTTAATGAGTAAAGATCAGGTAGCCAGTTATTTAACGATTATGGAAAAAGAGGCGGCCACAGATATAAAAGAGTTACTTCATTACGAGGAAAAAACAGCTGGTAGTATCATGACGACTGAATTTGTTGCATTTTATAAAAATGAAACGGCTAAGTCTGCCATGCAGCAGTTGAAAAAGGTAGCTCCTGATGCAGAAACGATTTATTATTTATATGTGTTGGATGAAAACAAGCGATTCATTGGTGTGTTATCTTTACGTGACTTAATTGTATCTGATGAAGATATATTAATTGAAGATATTATGAATGAGAATATTGTTTCAGTGTCGGTCGGTAAAGATCAAGAGGAAGTAGCGCAAATGATGCGAGATTATGATTTCTTAGCGTTACCTGTTATTGATTTTCAACATCACTTACTTGGAATTATTACGGTAGATGATATTTTAGATGTTATGGAAGAGGAAGCGACTGAAGATTATTCTAAATTTGCTGCCCTTTCTGGTCCAGAACAAGCGATTGATTCACCTGTTCATGCAGCCAAAAAAAGATTACCATGGCTGATTATTTTATTGTTTTTAGGCATGTTTACAGCTAGTTTGATTGGACAATTTGAAGATACACTTGAACAAGTGACCTTACTTGCAATCTTCATACCTTTAATTGCCGGAATGGCAGGGAATGCGGGAACACAATCACTAGCTGTTGCTGTGAGAGGTATTGCCACAGGCCAATTCGGAAAAAGAAGTAAATGGCAAATGCTTGTTCAAGAAGGATTAACTGGTTTTATGATTGGTGCGGTATGCGGGATTGTGATTACATTTGTGATTTTTATTTGGAAAGGCGAACTCTTTTTGGGAATGCTAGTCGGTATTTCAATTTTAGCAACATTATTTGTTGCAACTTTATCAGGTTCAATCATTCCATTATTAATGACGAAATTAAAAATTGATCCAGCTGTCGCGTCAGGTCCATTTATTACAACAATCAATGATATTATTTCCATTCTTATTTATTTTGGAATTGCGACTGCATTTATGAATTTACTGATATAAATAAGCGTCTATGCTTTGGCATAGGCGCTTTTAATATTTTACAAGTGCGTATCATATTATACATATGAGTATAAGAAAAAGGAGAGGTGTTATATTGTCTCGTAAACGATATGCTGGTAAACCTTTATTGTATATTCAGGAAATAGAAGATGAAAAGCCAAATGTTGAAATGCAAAGTACTTTCTATTCACAAAAGCATCAGCAAAGAGGTGATTATTTTAGTCTTGAAAAAAAATATCATGACAAGGAAGACGATAATGAAAATGTTTCATTTATGAGGAAAAAATATCCGTTTTTTCAAGATCATGAAGAGGGCGTATTAGAAGATACAAAACATGAACATGACGAATCGCATACAGATTCTGAGGCATTGAAAGATGATTCGGAGCAAGTTTTAGAAGATGAATCAAGTCAGGAACAGGAAAAAGGTGGAGAACCAAGCAAATCGAATATCGCCGAAAAGCGATTTAAAGATCGTACATTACAAGAAAAGGTTGATTATTTTATTGAACGTTCAAGTTTTGCACCCATGATACGATGTATTGTGAAGACAGAATTAGGTGATCATTCAGGTTGGATTGCAGAAAGTACAAGAGACGTACTTAAAATAGCAAATCGCCGAAGACGGATTATAAAGGAAATTAACACATCAGATATATTAGATATCGAGATTATAGGATTTTAATAAAATAAAAGAGAGTCTGAATCAAATCAGACTCTCTTTTACATATTTAAGATGTTTAGATTAGCAAAGTGCTTCGATAGCAGGTAAGCAAGTTACATGGCAGAAGCAGTCTAAGTCTACTGTAATACAGATTCCTGTAGCTTTTAGATGACGTGATCTTTGATCAATAGGATTTTTTGGATCATTATTATGATGTTTGTGGTGATCGCCATCTCCTCGAGGTCGGTCACTCGGATCTCTAAGCAATTCTAGAACAGCGCAGCAATCTTTAGTAACTTTTTTCACGCGGAAGTAGTAGCTTGCGACAACTTCACCAACACCGCCGTGGTGTCTCTCAAATGCACCGTATCCTTTGAATGGATTACATTTTCCTTTGCAATACAACAAGATTGGTACAGTGTCTAAATCATTGCCAGGCTCAGAGTTCCCCAATAAATCACTAATTGACTTTTCACAACTCACATCACAGCAATTATCGATAACATCTGTTTGTGCGAGTACAATCTCTTTTAAAACCCCACATACACAATTTGAACCATCATGACGATGTTTTTCTCCACAGCTCATAAATGCATTCCCCTTTCGAAAATGTATTGTTTAGGTCTTTCTTTAACAATGTATGGGGAATAGCAATTCATGTGTGGGCACTTGTTAGGTTCTACATTTATTTCTTTAAGACAGTCATATAATTTATCCGATA
Source organism: Candidatus Avamphibacillus intestinigallinarum (assembly GCA_018711205.1). Classification (GTDB taxonomy): domain Bacteria; phylum Bacillota; class Bacilli; order Bacillales; family Amphibacillaceae; genus Avamphibacillus; species Avamphibacillus intestinigallinarum. The sequence goes on from DVIO01000180.1 coordinate 8,914, forward strand.
TTCGTATAGTATGAGTGGAATCAACAGATTCTAGTAACCGTCTCTTTTATTCTTGACCAGTTTGTCTTTCAAGCTGGTCCTTTTTTCGAATCAAAAGACATATTTTATGACAAAAAAGGGAATAGAGTTATAACCCTTCTATAAGAAAGGAATGAGTCCGATGGGCTATATCTTGCCAATTCAACAAACTCAATATGCTGATTACCAAAATAGAACCATTCAAGAAAGAAAAAATCTCATGTACATTGATGAACCATTTCAAGCTTATTTAAATACAACTTATCAAAAAGCAAATCCGACAGATGTTAGAGAATATGAATTGTTAAAAGAAGAACATGAGAATAACCTTAAGCGAAAAAATAATGATAATCAACAAACTAATCGTTATATCAATCATACGTTATTTGGAGAACTAACTGGAAAGGGAACTTTATTTAATGATGAAATTTAAATAAAGTTCATATTACCTTTTCCAGATTGAGCGAATAGCTTTCTCTCAGGTGTCCATTCCGCATGAAAAATATCTTCAATACTGTTGAAGTCTAACTTTTTGATTTCTTGTTTCAACCAGTCTTCGGTTAAATTTGCCTTCTTTAAATTTTCATGCATGATTTCTCCGTCATTTATTAAAGAAATAGGTAACAATACTTGTTTTTGTGGAAGATTGAGATCTTCACGTGTCGGTGCAGCTTGATTAGATTTCTTTAAAACGGACAAGGAGCCATCTGTCTCTAAAATTGCATATGCACAATCCTCTATACTGAAAACACCTTTAGAACGTAATAAATGTTGGAGTTGACTCATATCGAGTTTATCCTTCTTCATTTGTTCACGATTTAATTCACCGTTTCGGATCACAATGCTTGGATAGCCTTCTAAAGCCGAGCGTGTTCGTCTATAGCGTTGTGTTACCCATTCGGTAACATACATTAAAATTCCCCAAGCAACAATGACGATGGTGATATCTAAAATCCCAGCCTTTTTATCAAATAAGGCGTTGCCGATAAGTTCTCCTAGTACAAGTGCTGAGATAAAGTCAAAAGCAGTAATTTGTGAAATTTGAGTTTTTCCTAAGACTTTTGCCAAAATAAATAATGCAAAAAATCCATATACAATTTCTAAAATCATGGTTAAATACGTATTCACTCGTTATGCCTCCTTAGTGTGAAAGTATTTATAGCATAACCATCTCTTGAGTGAACATGTAAAAAAGCAACAATTCATTTTGAATTGTTGCTTTTTGTTATAAACCGAAAACGAATGAATCATGTACGGTCCAAGAACCATTATCTAATTGGTATAGCAAATGGAAACGGTCAATTTTATCTTGGTATTGAATTTTTTTCATTTTTAAACTGCTTAACACATCTGAAAATTCATCATCTGTTAATCCTTGTGCAATTGTAATATGCGGTACAAAAGAGTGTCCTTCCTCAACAGGGAAGATACCTTCATGTGTTCGTTCATATAACTCAAGTAGAGGTTGAATTTGCTCAACTTTAAAATAAATTGTATTTGCAACCGGAGCAAATGAACTAACTTTGTTCATATAAATTGTAAAAGGTTTTGTGTCTTTAGCAATAAAATGTAATTCAGTTGTAATTTCCTCTAGTAGCTTCTCATCAGCTTGGAATGTATTTTTCACTGTGATGTGAGGTGGAATGAGTGAATAATGTGGATCATATCGCTTACGATATGAATTCGCATCATCTTGAATGGATTTAGATGGGAAAATTGCAATTCCATAGTTCATATACATGACCCCCTAATAAGAATTCAAATTTTGAAAGATTTTATAATGTATGTACCATCTGTAAAGAGGTGCATAAAAATAACGGTTTCAAAATATTTGTTACATAACAACTCATTTTCGCAATATTATTAATTATATCAGAAATTAACAAACATAAAAATATAATCTTTAGTTTATTTTTAGAAATAACTAAAATTTGATGAGCATGCACCATTACTAAGGTATAAAATATATTACCCTTAAATATTTTTTTGAAAACTAGGATTGCATATTGTTATAATACAACCCTTTTTGCTGCATTAATTCTTGATGTGTTCCTTGTTCAATAATCTTACCATGTTGTAGCATAATAATTTGATCAGCATGTTGAATCGTATTTAACCGATGTGCAATGACAAAGCTTGTTCGTCCCTTCATAAGACGTTGTAAAGCGGACTGAATTGCAATTTCAGTAATCGTATCAATATTGCTTGTCGCCTCATCAAGAATAAGGATTTTAGGTTTTGCAATAAATGCTCTAGCGATAGCTAATAACTGTTTCTGACCTTGACTAATGGTAATTTTCGTCTCATCTAGAATGGTATCGTAACCCTCGGGTAAGTGGGTGATAAATTCATGTGCATTAGCTGCTTTACATGCTTCGATGACTTCTTCTTTTGTTGCATCTAACTTGCCATAACGGATATTATCTAAAATACTTGCTTGAAATAAAAAGCTATCTTGTAAGACGAAGGACATGTTGGCACGTAAACTCTGTCTCGTAATTGAACTTAATTCAATTCCGTCTAATTGTATAGAACCGGCATCATATTGAATAAATCTTGACAGAATATTAATTAATGTAGTTTTACCAGCACCTGTATGTCCAATAAATGCGATAAATTCACCAGGACGTGCTGTAAATGAAATATCCTCTAAAATAGGAGTTTGTCCATAAGAAAAGGATAAATGATTGACTTCGACTAAGCCATTAGTGTCTGTAATATTTATATGGTCTCGTTCATTTTCAGCTTCAGAAGGTTCATCAAACACTTGAAAAACGCGCTCTGCTCCAGCAATAGCTGAAAGGACGGTATTAAATTGGTTAGCCAGATCGTTTAATGGCCTCGTAAATTGACGTGCATACTCTATGAAGATGACAATGACTCCAACTGTAATATAACCTTTAATCGCAAGTAAACCACCGACTAACGCAATCATCCCAAAGCTTAAAAAATTTAATAAATTCATCACTTTAGGAATAAAGCCTGCATAGGTTTGTGCCCAGAAACTAGACTGAAGTAAGTTTTTATTTGTTTCATTAAATGAATCAATCATGGCTTGTTCCTGTGAAAATGTTTTAATCACTTCTAAACCAGAAAAAGCCTCTTCAGTAAAGCCATTCATTTCCCCCAAATCATTTTGTTGAATTTTATAAAGGGGGCCAGTTCGTTTGGTAATCCATCTCATACCAATCCATAACAATGGGATAATGGTAAACGTAATTAATGTTAATAATGGACTTAGCAACAGCATAACAATGACAGTTCCCAGTAAAGTCGTGATACTTTGAAACATTTGAATGACAGATTGATTGAGTGTTGTATTTACATTATCAATATCATTTGTAAGTCTACTCATTAATTCGCCATGATGATGTGTATCAAAATAAGAGATAGGTAAGGCGTGAAATTGCTTAAATAAATCGGCACGCATATGATGAACAGTTGATTGAGCTATGTCGACCATTAAAAAATTTTGCAAAAAGATAAATAGTGCATAACTCGTATAAACAAGTACCAATTGAAATAAAACAGTGGAAAAGCCAGACGCTTCTTTTAAGACGATAAAATCATCAATTGCCATCCCAACAATATAGGGACCTAATAAGCTTAATATAGAGCTAGTCATAACGATAATGCCAACTATACTCAACGTTACTTTTTTTAAGCTTACATATTGCCAAAGTCGTTGTAACGTTTGAGAAGTGTTTGCTGCTCGTTTTTTTTCACCGTGTGATGAATCGAGTTGAAAAGGTATTTTTTTAAAATGAAATGGGGCAAGTATTTGTTTGATCATCTTGAGACACCACCTGTTCTCATTTGCGAATCATAAATTTGTTTATATTGGGCGTTTTCATTCAGTAAAGTGTCATGCGTACCAAAGCCGATCATTTCACCATAATCTAATAATAAAATGGTATCAGCCGTCTTGGCAGTAATTATTTTTTGCGTGATGATACAAATCGTTGCTTGGTAAGCCTCTAATGCTTTAAATAAATGTTGTTCTGTTTGTAAGTCAAGTGCACTTGTACTATCATCAAAGATTAAAATTTTAGGTTTACGGATTAAAGCTCTTGCAATGGAAATCCGTTGCTTTTGCCCTCCGGAAAGCGTCATGCCTCTTTGACCAATGATCGTATCAAATCCATCTGGCATCTGCATAATGGCTTCATATATTTGGGCATTTTTAGTTGCTTCAATTAATTCTTCATCTGTTGCATTAGGCTTTCCAAATTGTAGGTTTTCTCGGATGGTTCCACTAAATAGAAAAGGATCTTGGGCAACAAAACCGATTTGTTCTCTTAAATGCATGTCATCTATCTCATGAATCGGTGTAGCGTCAATTTTAATGACACCTTTTGTAATCTGATATAGGTGAGGAATAAGTTTTACGAGAGTTGATTTTCCTGAACCTGTTGCACCCATAATCGCAAGAGTCTGGCCTTGATTTATTTTGAAATGAATATTATGTAAAACTTCTTTTTTGGTTTCATGATAACGAAAGTGTACATGATTAAATTCTATTGAACCACGGATAGGCTGAGTAGACTTTGTATGTTCTTGAAGTGGTTGAATTGTATGAGTTTGTAATATTTCATTTATTCTAAGGGCAGAGGCTTTAGCGCGTGAATAGTTCGTTGTAAACATACTGAACATGGAAACCATTTGTGAGATTCTTAATGCATAATTTATAATCGCAACAACATCTCCAACTGAAGAATGTCCTAACGCGGTTTGTTGCTGACTAAACCAAAGTAGGATAATCATTCCGCCATTCATACATAAAAGAAGTGCTGGAGTCGTCGTTTCAACGATGCGAAAAGCCGTCCGAGTCGTGTATCTTAACGCATCATTTGCTTGTTTGAATCGCTTATTTTCGTAATCACTTCTAAAAAACGCTTTAATTAAACGCATCCCTGATAAATTTTCTTGCATCATTCGGTTTACTTCATCAACATTTAGTTGAACACTTTCAAATAATTTACGAGACAGATGAATAATGATACTTAATATAATGAATGCAAGTGGAATCGTTAGTAAAAAGATGCTGGCAATTTTAAAATCAATCATTAAAGAGACAATGACTGAACCAATAATCGTTAAAGGTGCTTTGAATAAAATTCTTAAGGCCATGAAAATAAATTGCTGTAATTGTCTAACATCATTCGTAAATCTTGTAACAAGACTTGAAGATGTAAAACGATGCATATATTCATAAGAAAAATGTTGAATATGGTCAAATAGCTTTTTACGAATGGTAAAACTAAAGCCCGTTCCGGCATAAGAAGCAAAATAAGAATTTAAAATGCCTGCTAAAAAAGCGATAAAGGCTACTCCAATCATAATGCTTCCCCAAAAATAAATTTCGTGAATATCTTTTGGAACGACGCCTGTATTAATAAGCTTTCCGAGTAATAGTGGTAAAAATAAGTCAGATAAAAATTCAACTGTTGTGAATATATAAGCGAATACGACGTGTAATCGATAAGGTTTTAAATATATTAAAATAGATTTCATAAATGAATCTCATCCTTCTTATAAGTCTTTTGTGCTATTAGTCATAATCATTTCACATAAATCGTATTTCAACTATTTACATTGTGTTACAATTTTGTTACGGTAGATAAGATGTTGTAACAATACTTGTTATTATAATATATAGAATACAAGATTTAATACTTTTTTTAAATGTATGTACCTTTAGGGCGTACAGGAGGTTACACAATGGGTAGAGGGATTTATTATATAGGTGTTTTTTTAGTGATTATGAGCGTTGGTCTTGTTATTTACCAACTAAAGAAAGATCCAAATGATGAAGCTGGTGCTAAAACAGTTGAATTAAGTAATAGTACAGTAGATGAAGATAAAAAAAATACAAATTTGTTAACAAATCGAGATTTAGATATTATCCAAATGAAAGGTTTTGAACACGAGAATACAAGTAAAAAAGGTCAGTTACGAGAGCAATTCACGATTTCGTTACATATGGCTTATATCGGTGTTCAATCTTTAAATATTAAAAATCCAGATTCAAATGAAACAAAGGAACAAGTGATTGAACAAAATGAAGAAACGTTAAACCATGTCTTAAAAGAATTACAAAATGCAAAAGATGCACTGGATGAAGATACGATTGTACATGGTAAACTGACTGAGATTATTAATAAAGCAAAAGATATTAATTTAGAAAATAAAGACGCTTTGAAGCAATATCAAGAAGCTGTATATGCAATTGATAAACATTTTAAAGATACGATAGACGATAAAAGTCATCAAAATCCAAGTCACACAAAATTACCAAACGAAAAGAAATGGTTAGATAACATGATTGATCGAATTGGTTCTAAAAATCCATATAAATTTGCAACACAAGATGATTTTGATTATTATACAGCAAAATATATCCGCGATTACTTACTCGAAAATATCAAGACAGACAATGAACAAAGAATGGTCAAAATTGAAAAGGCTAGAAATTTAGCTGATCAATTAATGGATGTTGAAGAAGCCAATAAAGTTGAAATTGAAAAAGAACTTAAAAAATCATTAAAACAACTTAAATAAATAAACGCTTGAAGCCGATTTGTAAGGTTTCAAGCGTTTTTACTTTTGTTAAGAACCATCGGTAATACCTAATAAGATAATTCCAATCATCACAATGCCAATCATGACATAATGTTTGTTTGTAAGAATTTCCTTTAGGAAAATGCGAGATAGGATAACAGAAAAGATACCATGTGCGGCAATTAAGGGTGCAGCAATGATCGCATTACCTGCCATTGCAAACACATAGAAAAATTGACCTGTCGTTTCTAGAATAGCAGCGGAGCCTTTATCACGCTCCGTGAATATATTGAAATGTTCCTTTTTTATAAAACGAATATAAAGAAAAGCTAAGATAGCGCAAATAAGAAAGGTGAATTCATAAGCAAGCAAGGCTGAATCTTCACTAATGAGTTTTAATTCATCTAAATAAATACCATCTGCGAAAGTTCCAAGTCCATCAATTAAACTATACAAAATCGGGAAAGTAATCGCGAGAACCCCGATTTGGTATTTTTTATCAATTTTACCATCCTGATGTTGTAATGCTTCAGTTTCTTCTTGTTTTTCAAGCGTAGCAAGCCCGATAACACCAGCTGTCACAATGATAATTCCAGCAATATCTATAATGCTCATCTCGCGTGGAAAGAAAATAAATAATAAGATTGCGCTGACGGCCCCAGATGAATTTTGAACAGGTGCTGCAATCGATAATTCAATATAGCGTAAACCAACATAACCAATCGTCATGGAAAGAATGTACATAAGAGATACTGGGAAATAACGTACCATATCAAATGGGTCGAAATGGATATCTTTAATAAACATATAACAAACTGCGTGAATTCCCATAACAAGTCCAACCATCGTTACGATTTTTAGGTGACTGAGTTTGTCTTCACTATCCGTACCTTTTTTATAAAATAAATTAGCTGCCCCCCAAGAAAGGGCCGTTAATATAGAAAAAATAAACCACATAAATTCGTCCTCCAAACTGATGAACTACCTTTTTATTAAACACAAAATTTGTCCAAAGGTCAATTTAAAGTTGAAATTGTCATCGTAAGCTTGACTTTATATATGCAATTAGATATATTAATATTTGTTCCAATCAATATGATTCCGTAGCTCAGCTGGGAGAGCGCTACCTTGACAGGGTAGAGGTCGTTGGTTCGAGCCCAATCGGAATCACTACATCTAAACGCTTGTCCCATAGGGATGAAGCGTTTTTTTGTTTTGTTTGCTTTGTGTGAGGAAAACGTAACGAGGTAAAATGTAGGCACAATATAAAGCAATGCGCGTTTAAAACATGCATAAAACAGAAAAATATGAGTAAATAAAGTTTAAGTTATGTTGAAATGAAGTTTTTTTATATAGAGATATAGGAGGAACGATTAGGATATGAGTATAAATTATGTGTACTGTAGTCGTTTGAACGTTGAACCGTACTCATTGTATATCGCTGCAACAGATCGAGGCTTCTGTTATGTCGGTTCGAATCAAGGTAATTTGGAGGAAGTAAAGCAATGGGTGGATAAACATGTTTCAAATGCTCAGCTTGTTTTAGACGATGGATTTTTGCAACCGTACTCAGAACAATTAAGTGACTATTTTAATCAAAAGCGCACCGATTTTGATATGCCTCTTGATATAAGAGGGACAACATTCCAGCAAAAGGTTTGGCATACATTAAGAACCATTCCTTTCGGTGAAGTTAAGACGTATTCAGAAATTGCATATTTAATTGGAAAACCGAGGGCCGTAAGAGCTGTTGCTTTAGCAATTGGTCAAAACCCTATTATGATTATTGTTCCTTGTCATCGCGTCATTCGTAAGGACGGAAGCATTTCTGGATTTCGTGGTGGTGTTCACATGAAACGTTTATTACAACAATTGGAAAGTGACGTGATCAATAAGTGAAGTATATTAAAAATATTTTATTCCTATCTTTAGTCATTATCATATTTAGTGGTTGTAGCCTGTTAGAAGACTTTATGGATGATGCCTCCACGGAAAAATCTTCCGATCCTCAATCAAACATTGAATCGATTGATGAATTAAAGCATACGGATTATTTTAGTAAGCATGCACTAGCACATATATTTGAAGGAGAATTAAATAATAGAAATCAAGCGGTTGGCTTTCATTATGATGGATTACCGACTAAAAAGGGAAAAGTGATCGAAAATACGGAAACAAATCCAGATGAACACGGTGTGTACGAAGCGAAAGTAGAAATCGAGGGTATTAAAAAACAATCAAATCAGGGGAAATCTTCATTTTTCCCTAAAGAAAAGGATGCACAAGAGGTCGTGGAAGCTATCAATGAGGCGTATGAGCATAAAACTCATATTAGAGGAAATACATATGAGGGGCTTACCTCAGACGGCATTGTCATTCATATGTATTTAAATCAGCAAGATAAGATTATCTCTGCTTTTCCAATTTATTAGGAGGTATACAAAATGTATCAGTTAAGAGAACTTACATTACAAAATCAAGATAAAGAAAAACGTATTCTTGTAATTGATTTTGATGATCCAACAATGGACATTGTGTCAGAATTTTTGATGACAGATGCAACGTTATTAAATGCTGTCGTTTTGGATGACATTAATGCTGTATTAAATGAGGGGCGGGAAACTGTAGAAACAAGTGGAAATCGTTGTGGATTGTTAATTGGAAAAGAGTACACAGAAATATATGACTTGTTTGCTGATCTTGAAGATGCTCATTCATTAGCTTCATACTGTATAAAAACGACTTTATTACGTACGTTAATTGTGGATTGGCTACACGAATTAGCTGAATTTAAGAAGGAGCGGGAATGATGAAAGTTAAAATGAATATGTTATATCACACGTTACAAGGTACGGTCGTTGAGTTATATACAGAATATATGACACCAGAGGCAGCGTTAAACGTAGTAGAAGATTTATTTAAAACAAAACGTGTGAAAGACGTTACAATTGTAGACGATATTGATCATGAATGGTCCGTTTCCGAATTGGAAAAATTAATGATTCAAATTGAATCTGAACCCCATCATATTAAAGTTTATTTTGATGGGGGTTATGATAAATATACAGCACAATCAGGTCTTGGCGTCGTTATATACTATGAACAGGACGGTAAAGCTTATCGCATTCGGAGAAATGCAAAAGTTGACGCACTTCACTCAAATAATGAAGCAGAATATGCTGCATTACACTTAGCGACAAAGGAATTAGCTAATATGGGCGTTGATAAAACAGACGTAAAATGTGTCGGGGACTCCCTAGTTGTAATCAATCAAATGAGAGGGGACTGGGCTTCTTATGATCAAGAATTAAATAGCTGGGCCAATCGAATTGATGAAAGTTTTCACCGGTTACAAATTGAACCAATTTACGAAATCATTAATCGTCATGATAATAAAGAAGCAGATAAATTAGCGAGTCAAGCATTACAAAATATTTCTATTTCTAGCGTGATCGAAAAAACTTAGCCGACTATACGATAAATATGTTTTACACATCTTGATTATTTAGGATGTGTTTTTGTTTTGGCAGACATGTGATGTTTTAAATATATATTAAATATTTCGGATTGAAAATCACATGTAAATTTGCATTTTACCTAAATTGAATGAGCGTAATTTATGTTACACTATACATATTCTAACCTCATTTAAAATCTACATATTAACCTTCAAACGGTATGATTTCACATAAAGGAGCAAAAGTATATGAAGTTTTTTCACACGGCTGATTGGCATTTGGGCAAGATTGTGCAAGGTGTGCACATGACAGAAGACCAAAGATATATATTGCAGCAATTTTTAGAAATGGTATCTAATGAAAAACCAGACGCTGTTATAATAGCAGGAGATTTATATGACCGGGCCGTACCGCCCACGGAGGCTGTTCATTTATTAGATGAAACATTAGAGCATATTGTGATGCAATTGAATATACCTGTCCTTGCAATTGCTGGGAATCATGATAGTCCGAGTCGAATGGATTTTGGAAGCAAACTAATGAAAAGTAACGGTTATCATATTGTCGGTCAATATACTGCCCATGGTTCTCCGGTTGTTTTGCAAGATGAATTTGGAGAAGTCCATTTTCATCTTGTTCCGTATACAGATCCAAGTATTGTTCGACATGCGTTAGAAAACGAAGACATTCGTACCCATAACGATGCAATGCGAGAAACAGTATCTCATATTAAAGAGCATCAATCTGAGAATGCTCGTCATGTTTTTGTCGGACATGCCTTTGTGACACCCTATGGTGAAAAAGAACAAAATACAAGTGAATCTGAACGCTCACTTTCAATCGGTGGTGCCGAGTATGTGGATGCGCATATTTTAGAAGCTTTTGATTATGTCGCACTAGGACATTTACATCAAGCCCATTTTGTACTACATAAGCATATTCAATATTCTGGCTCAATTTTAAAATATTCGAAGTCTGAAGCAAAGCATAAAAAGGGATTTTATATTGTTGAAATGGATGCAGATGGGTCTTGTTCAGTTGAAAAGAGATTATTAAAGCCACTAAGAGATATTAGAATTGTTGAAGCAACGATTGACGACATATTAACTCATGACAAAAATCAAGATTATGTATTTGTACGTTTATTAGATGAGGCACCCGTGCTTTCACCAATGGAACGAATTAGAACGGTGTATCCGAATGCTTTACATGTCGAACGAAAAAATGACCTTATGGTCAATATAGACGAAACCGAAGAACAAAGAGAACAGCGAAGTAAAATGAGTGATGGTGATTTGTTCCAATCGTTTTATAAAGAAGTAAAAGGAAAAGAGCCCAACTCTGAAACCGAAGCGTTATTTAAAGAAGTCATGAGCGAGCTTTTACAAAAAGATTCTTAAATACATTAACGATATGGAGATGGATAAAAGTGAAACCGATTCAATTAAAGATGACAGCATTCGGTCCATATAAAGATACGGAAATGATCGATTTCACAACGTTAGCAGACTATAATTTATATGTTATTTCTGGTCAAACAGGTGCAGGAAAGACAACAATTTTTGATGGTATCTGCTTTGCTCTTTATGGAAGTGCTAGTGGAACAGATCGGGAAGATTATCGTATGCTACGAAGTGATTTTGCAGATGATGACGTACATACAGCGGTGGAGTTAATTTTTGAATTAAAGAATAGAAGATATCGTATATTAAGACAAATTGGACACGTAAAACAAGGTAATAAAACAAAAACTGGAGAAAAATATGAATTCTTTGAGTTAATAGATGATAAAGAAAAGCCATGTGTGGATAGACAAATTGTTTCAGAGATTGATAAAAAAGTCGAAACTTTAATAGGGTTAACACAAGCGCAATTTAAACAAATCGTCATGTTACCGCAAGGAGAATTTCGCAAACTATTAACTTCACAAACAGAGAATAAGGAAGAAATATTAAGAAGATTATTTAAGACCGAAAAATACCAATATTTAACCGAAATCTTACGTGAGCGTAAACAAACAAAAAAAGAAATGTATGAGAAAAAGACGCAGGCACGTAATCATTATGTTGATCAACTTCTAGCTTATCGCAATAATCGAGAGGACTCATTCCTACCCAATTTAGAAGATACTGAGATGTATAATATGTTTCAAATTACTCAAGCATTGACAGAAGAGATTCATTTTTATGAGAAGAAAACGGCAGAAGATAAAATAGCGTATGAAAAAGCGTTCCACAAACAACAAGTAAAAAGTGAGGAACTTAGTAAAGCAATTCAAACGAATGAACGAATCCATGAACTCGAAACTAAAAAGGCAGAAAAAAAAGAGCTTGACTTAGTCGAGGAATCCTTTAAAGATCGAAAAAAGGCGCTGTCCGCAGCTGAAAAAGCTTACTATATTGAAGTATATGAGGAACAAGTGTTAAATGCACGTCATCAGGAACTAGAAAAAGTGACTGAACAAAAACGCGTTGAACAAAAGGTCATTGATGCACAATCTGCATTAGAAAGTGCAAAGGCATTATACGAAAAAGAATTAGAACGTAATCAATTAGTAGAAGAATGGAAGAAATCACAATCAAGACTTGAAGAACATATACCGGTTGTAAAAGAATTGGACTCTAAAAAGAACATGCTACATACATTAAAACAACAGGTAGAGCAATCGACACAAAAAGAAATAGAAATTGAACAACGTTTGAACCAACTGAATACACATTATGAAAAACAGGAAACCACTTTACAGTCACTCGAGCAAGATGAACGAAGTTTTTATGAAAAGGAAAAGCTACTTACTGAACTACGTGCAAAAGTAAAGGTTGTACAAACTTATCAAAAACTTGTAGCACAACAAAAACAAATGGATGAAGTGTTTGCAAAAGAAAAACGTCTGTTTGAACAACGAACCAACAGTTATCAACAACTAGAATCAAAATGGTTACAGAACCAAGCAGCCGTGCTCGCAACTCATCTACATGACGGGGAACATTGTCCTGTGTGTGGTAGTCTGGAGCATCCTCAAAAAGCAACACATGCTGAAACGGGTGTATCAAAGGAACAATTAGAAACCGAACGAATACGTTTGCAAGAACAAGAACAAATTATGAGAGCCTCAGAAGTGAATCGCCAGTCTAATTTTAAACAATTAACAGAACAAGAAACCGAATTGATTGAGTACGAAATAGATCAAAATCAAGTGGCAAATGTATACAGTCAAATTGTAGAAGAAGGCAGCACGCTAAAAGAAGAAGTTGACGCATTAAAACAACGAATCCAGTCCATAGATAAATTTAAAAATGATATTCAGTCAATTAAGCAAGAAATAAAGACTTTAGAAACAGAAAAAAGTAAGGCATCAGAGCTCAAACAGTCTGCGAAATTAAACTATGAAAAAGCATCGAGTGAGTATGAAGTAAAGATACAAAGTATTCCTGAGGATCTAAGAAGTTTGTCAGTCCTTGAACAAAAACGAGCTGAATTATCCTCTAAAATAAATGAAACAGAACAAGCATTTCAAAAAGCTGAAGCCTATTATCAGCAGCAAAAAGAAAATACAACAAACCAGATTGCGCATGAAAAACATGCAAAAGATAGTGTGAAAGAAGCGAAAGAAAATCGCGAGCAATCAGAAAAGATTTTTAAAGATAAACAATTAGAATCAGGCTTCGAAACATTAGAAGCATATGCACATGCAAAACAGTCTAAAGAGGAAAGGGATCGTGAAAAGAGAGCTATTGAGATGTATGAACAGAAATGCAGTCATGTACATCAACAATTGTTACAACTGCAAGAACAGTTGCAAGGTCAATCACTCATTGATCTAGAACAGCTACGTGCAGAATTAACACAATTAAAAGAAGCATATGAACATGCATTTTCAACCTGGAGCCATGGGACAACCACCTATGAATCTTTACAAGAATTACGTGACAATATTCGAAACGAACAAGAATTCGTTGAACAAACAGAAAGAGAGTTGGCGACAATTTCTGACTTGTTTGACACGATTCGTGGTCAAAACGAACAAAAAATATCATTTGAACGTTATTTACAGATTGAATATTTAGAGCAAATTATTCATGCAGCGAATCAAAGATTGCATCGTATATCGAATGGACAGTTTCTATTAATGCGTAGTGACCGTCAGGAAGCAAGGGGGAGACAAAGTGGGTTGGCATTAGATGTTCATGACTCCTATACGGGTCAAACAAGAGATGTTAAAACACTTTCTGGTGGAGAGAAATTTAATGCTTCCTTATGTCTTGCGTTAGGGATGTCTGATGTCATTCAAAGTTTTCAAGGAAATATTTCAATTGAAACGATGTTTATTGATGAAGGCTTTGGTTCTCTAGATGAGGAATCGTTACATAAGGCGATTGATACATTGGTTGAATTGCAAAAGTCGGGAAGAATGATTGGCGTTATATCACATGTTCAAGAATTGAAAGATATATTCCCAGCAACTCTAGAAGTGAAAAAGACAAAAGAAGGTTATAGTCAAACAAAATTTGTATTAAAATAATAATTTAACTTAAACGAATTGTATATTTGTAGTAATATAGAAAGAAGACTGTGATATTGTTTCATAGTCTTTCTTTTTATTTTTAGAAAATGGTAGCGCTTTCGCTCTTATAGAAACATAGAAACGCTAAAAGTGTAACATAAGCGCCTGGATGTACAACATCTATCAAATATTAGGGGGCATACATATTGGGGAAATATAAGGAATTAAAAACAAAAGCAAAAGAAATAGCTGAAATTGGAGAAACGGGAAGGCTTGTCTTGCTTGCGGTTGAACGTGATCAGCTTAAGGAGGATATTAGCGAAGAAGAAATTGAACAGTTATATGAAGGGTGTGACCAAGCACGTAGTCTTGTTCTCCAAGTGATGGAAGATTATGATATGGTTCTATCAGATACAACAAAAGAGGAAATTGCCGAGAGACCTTTAAATGATTTTGAATCTTGTAAACAATTAGGCCTTGATATGCGTGAATATCATAAGGAATTTAAAAAACAAGCGAAAATACCAGGTGTTTTCTATCCGTTTTTCCCAACTAGTATTTCGCGTTTAACAGTTACAACATTTGAAATTTTAATGATTTTCATTATTGGTATTGGATTATTAGTAACGTTAGAATTCTTAACGTGAAGGAGCCATAATGTAGATGAAAAAAATGCTGTATTTTATTATTATTGTTTCATTTTTAGATACCTTTGTTCAATTGCCGATTATTACACCATATGCAATCGGAATGGGTGCTACATATACATTTGCTGGTATCATTGTTGCTGTATATTCTTTAACAAATATGTTAGGCAATATTATAGGTGGACACTGGATCGATCAATTTGGGAGAAAACGTATTTTAATCTACGGGATGTTTTCTATCACATTTATCTTATTGCTTTATCCAGTCGTTCAAACTGGAGAAGCTTTATTAGTTATTAGAGTGCTTCATGGACTAGCAGGTGGCGTTCTCATACCAGCTGCGTTTGCCTATGTTGGAGACGTGACTTCTACGGGAAATCGAGCTAAACCAATGGCTTATACAGGTGCGGCAATTGGTGGTGCAGCGATTATTGGCCCAGCAATTGGTGGGGTGATGGCTGCTCGTTCAAAAATTGAATACGTGTTTATTTTTGTCGCTATTTTATTTTCGATATCCGTTTACCTCGTTATTCGTTATATCCCGGAATCATTTAAGCAAAAAGAACGTAGTCGAATGAATATACGAGAGTTTATGCCCCTGTTAAAAAGTAAAACATTAATGCAAGCTTCATTAGCTGCGTTTGCTTTAATGATCAGCAATGGTACGTTAGCCTTTGCCTTGCCATTGAAGGTTGCCGAGCTTGGATTAAAGAGTGATACAACTGGCATATTATTAAGTGTCTTTGGTATTATAGCCTTAATTGTATTTTTAACAAAGCTAAATCGCATATTTTCATTGTTTAATCCTTTGTCATTAATTTTAAATGGGCTTGTACTTGTAGGCATTTCGTTATTTACATTACATTTTATTCAAGCACAATGGCAAGGATTTCTCATCATGGCCGTATATGGGCTTGGCTTTGCACTAATTTTCCCATCCATGAATCAAATGGTGGCAGATGCGGTAAAACAACATGATCGAGGAAAGGCATATGGCATCTTTTATGCATTCTTTTCGTTAGGTGTTGTAGCGGGTTCCAGCATCTCTGGGTTTATTTCAGATAGGTATGGCATACCTTTCATTATTAGTGCGTGTATTATGCTAGCGTGCAGTGGTGTCTTATTACAGATGAATCAAATGAAGAAGCCAATATAGTAATATTGGCTTCTTTTTTTAATATAGGTACGCAGCTCCAACAATGATTAAGAGTATGAATAGGACGACAATTAAAGCAAAGCTGCCCCCATTACCGAAAACATTTTCTTTATAACCCATAGTGACATACACCTCCAATTTCGTAAGTCAATATAGCGTATGCTGTTATTTTTGAAGCGATTGGGCATTCATCTATAAGACATCATTAGTATATTTCTAGATCTACTCGTTTTACTTCATGTTTTGTAATGGTTATCGTCAACATGCCATTATGGTAGGTACAAAAAATATCTTCTTTGTTCACTTCAAAAGGTAATGAAATAATTCGTTTTGCTTTATTTTCTTCATATCTTTGACGTTCTAGATAGGCAATAATATGCAATTTATTACCAATCATAAAGACATGGATATTATCTTTATCATATCCTGGAAGCAATGCGTAAATTTTCATTTGATCGCTACAATCTTTGACATCCACATGAAACCAATGTTCTTCCATTAGTGTCTTAAAGGAATGTTTTGATTCCTGAAGAAACGTATCAATAGATTTAAGAACATTTTGTAATGGTAATTGTTTTAGCTGTCGTTTGAAAGAATCTTGATTTTTACTCATGTTATACCCTCCATTAATGATTGAATGCTAGAAGTTAATATATTGTATGGCATTAGAATCATCATGTGTGGACGAACGTGTATATGATAACGAGAAATGGGGAAATGATTAAAGAAATCAGGCAGAATTAAAAGGGGAGGGAGACATTCGTGCTTAAAGCAATATTTTTTGATTTAGATGATACTCTTTTATGGGATGAAAAAAGCATTCGTATCTCACTGCAAGAAACATGCTTATATGCAGAATCACAAAGCAATATTAAGGCTAATGAATTGTTTGAGATGGTGAGAAAAGTAGCGCCACAGTTATATGCTGAATATGATACATACCATTTTACAAAGAATATTGGAATCAATCCGTTTGAGGGGTTGTGGGGAACGTTTTCAGATTATGAACCTGGTTTTAAACAATTAAAAGAAGTTGTGGAAGATTACCAATTACGCGTGTGGTCTGTTAGTTTAGCGAAGCTTGGCATTATAGATGATGCACTATCTCATCAACTACGAGAACAGTTTATCAAAAGTCGGCTCGCAAATCCGTTTCTATTTGATGAAACAATTACCGTATTAAACGAGTTAAAGAATCACTATAAATTATTATTAATCACAAATGGTGCGCCTAGTTTACAATATACAAAATTACAACTGACACCAGAATTATCTAGGTATTTTCAAGATATCGTCATATCAGGATCTATCGGTGCCGGAAAGCCTGATTCAATTATTTTTGAACATGCCATAAAAAAGGCAGGTGTCAGAAAGGAAGAGATTTGTATGGTGGGGGATAATCTTCTTACAGATATTAAAGGTGCAAATGCTATTGGAATCAAATCTATTTGGATTAACCACCATCAAAAACAGCAGGCTGATCATCAGCCAACATATGAAGTCAAACGTTTGCAAGATATTTTACCAGTCATTGAATATATGTAGAAAAGAAATACTAGTTCATTGTTCGAACTAGTATTTCTTTAATTAAAAATCAATGGGCATGACGGATTGAATCTCACTCAATTGTTGTAATTCTTTTAATGCTTGATCAGTTGGATGTTTATCAATCGTTAAAAACATCATCGCATCGCCACCAGCGTCTTTTCTATCTACTTGCATTGTAGCAATATTAATATCATATTGCCCTAATATACTTCCCATTCTCCCAATTGCGCCAGGTTTATCAAAATGATGAATAAATAACAAATGTCCTTCAGGGATAAAGTTAACCTGGTATTCATTAATATTGGTAATCCGCTCTCCAACACCAGGATGATATGTTCCAGATACAGTATACGTGTGTTGTTTAGATTTTACTTGTAGTGTAAGGAGCGGGCTTTCATTTTCTTTTTGTTGAGTTCGCTTTTCATGTATTTCAATTTCCTTTCTAGAGGCTAAATACAATGCATTCACATCATTGGCTTCTTCACCAAAAAATTGTAGTAAAATACCTTTAACTGCACTCCTTGTTAATGGAGAAATTTCTTGTTCTGTTAAGTTTCCTTTAAAGTGGATTTCGATTTCTTCAATGGATTGTTTCTGAAGGGAACTGATAAACACACCGAGTTTTTCTGCAAGCTTCATAAATGGTTTTACTTTATGCATGGTTTCATTAGGAACCGAAGGCAGATTCACTGGATGTTCTACCGTGCCGTTTGTTAAAAAGCTAATGATGTCCTTGCTTATATCAACTGCAACATTTTGCTGAGCTTCGATGGTACTTCCGCCTAAATGTGGTGTGGTAATCACTTCAGCTAAATTTAATAATGGATTATGAATCGCAGGTTCTTCTTCAAATACGTCTAGTGCAGCTCCAGAAACGATTCCATCTTGTATGGCGTCATATAAAGCTTTTTCGTCGATGATACCGCCTCTTGCACAATTAATAATTCGCATCCCAGGTTTTGCTTTTTGAAAAGCATCTCGATTTAATAAATGTTTAGTTGCCGGGATGAGTGGTGTATGCACTGTAAGAAAATCCGCGGATGCTAATATCTCATCAATAGATCCAGTTTTTACACCATACTTTTCCGCACGTTCTTCAGTTAAAAAGGGATCAGAGACAATCACGCTCATTCTTTGTCCCTTTGCACGATGAGCAACTTCAGCACCGACATTTCCAAAGCCAATGATACCAAGTGTTTTATTTTTAACTTCTACACCAATAAATTCGCTTCGTTTCCATTCCTTTTGTTGTAAGGAAAGGTGCGCTTGAGGAATGAGACGTGCTAATGAAAGCATCATGGCTATCGTATGTTCAGCAGCGGAATTCGTATTGCCACCAGGTGCATTCACTACAATAATGCCATGCTCTGTAGCCGTATTGAGGTCAATATTATCAACACCTACACCGGCTCTTCCGATGATTTTTAATTGTTTACCTTTTTCAATGAGTTCTTTTGTCACTTGAGTTTGGCTACGAACAAGTAAAGCATCATAATGCTCAATTTTATTCATTAACGCTTCATTTGTGAGGTCAGTTTCAATTGTAAGTTCAAAACGGTCATCATCTAATAATGGTGTTAAACCATCCGTATTTAATGGATCTGTTACGAGAATGTGATATGTCATCGTTATTTACCTACCTTTCGATCTATGAATAATTGTTGAGCAGCTTGCACACCACTTCCTAATTCAATGGATAAACCATTTTGATACATTCCTAGCTCAATTAATGAAAGATATTGCAGCACATCAGATGGATAACAATATCCCATATGACCAATTCTAAAGCATGTATTTTTGAGAGACCCTGGAG
>DVIO01000181.1 GCA_018711205.1 Candidatus Avamphibacillus intestinigallinarum
TGAAACATTCAAGATGATTAAAACATTCATTCATAATGAATTGTCACCTATTATACCCAAAAGTATAAATGAGCAGCTGATGCAAAGTTTGCAACAAAATACTACAGCAAATATGAGACAACTCGTTTCAGTTTTAACGCCGTTAACAGCAGCATCTCATATTCAAGAAACGTCACAAGCTCAAATGCTTTTAGGAGAAAATAAATTACTCTCATTACCTCAAATACAAGACTTGTTTATCCAAAATATTAAACAATCAACAACAGCGTTAGGATTGAATTATGAACAAACTATATTAAATCTAGAGCAGGCTAACCAAACGGAAACAACGTTTAAAAGCGCATTATTACAACTTATACAACAGCAAACAGGCACGTTAGGAGATCAAGCCAAACAAATGCTTCATTTTATAAATGGTTTGCAAATTCAATCGGTAACAGAGGTAAATCAATTTATACATGCAGCTTTACAACTCCCAGGAGGTCCACTTGGCTTAGATCAGGATATGAAATTGGAATTTTCGGGTAAGCAAAAAGAAGATGGTGTAATAGATAGTGATTTTTGTAAGATTGTATTCTATCTAGATTTACACGCACTTAAAACAACTGTCATTGATATGAATGTTCAAAAAAGGAATGTAATGGTAACCGTTCTCAATGATCATCCAGCGGCTGAAGGCTTTGCCAATACCTTTGAACCATTACTTAGAAAAGGATTGAATGATCTTGCTTATCATTTATCAGCGATTCATGTTAAACCTTTGACTGCACAGGAAAAAGCAATGCCTGATTTAACAGACAAACCAAGTGAATCTAATCGTTTTGAAGGAGTGGACTTTCGAATATGAATGAAAAGAGAAAAAAAGCTGTCGCCTTAAATTATTCAAACACCAAACAGTCTGCACCTAAAATAACGGCAACAGGAAAAGGCTTGATAGCTGATAAAATATTAGAAAAAGCTAAAGCGCATCAAGTTCCAATTGTAGATGATGCTTCACTTGTGGAACTATTAGGGGAATTGGATATTAATCAAACCATTCCTGAAGAATTATATCAAGCAGTTGCAGAAGTATTTGCATATATTTATAAAACGGATCAAGCAATAGCTGAATTAAATAAATGATTGATACCGATTGGCTTAATGACACAGGAGGTTTTGTATGAAAATTCATGAGCATCAAGCAAAAGAATTATTATTACAATATCAAATTCCTATCCCTCATGGTTATGTTGCGTACACTGAAAAAGAAGTTGGGAATATTGTAGATCAGTTAGCCGAAGATCGTGTTGCGGTAAAAGCTCAAATTCACGCAGGCGGCCGTGGTAAAGCAGGCGGTGTAGTTATTGCACAAAATAAAAAAGAAGCGAAAGAATTTGCTAAGAATTTATTAGGTAAAACGTTACAAACACCGCAAACAGGTTTGGAAGGTCAAGTGGTACAACGCTTATTAATCGAAGAAACGTGCGATATAAAAAAAGAATATTATTTAAGTATGACAATCGATCGTAATCGAGAGCAAGTTGTTGTGATTGCGTCAGAAGCAGGCGGAACCTCCATTGAAGAAATGGCTAAAGAACATCCAGATTACATCATTCAAGAAGTGATTGATGTATCGATAGGATTAATGGGCTTCCAAGCTAGAAGGATGGCATTTAATTTGAATTTGCCAGATGCTTTAATAAAACCTTTCATAAATATTATGTTCAATATGTATCGGTTATTTTATGAAAAAAATTGTACAACTGTAGAAATAAACCCACTGGTTATCACTTCAAATGATACTTTGATAGCACTTGATGCGAAAATGAATTTTGATGATAATGCTTTATTTAAACATTCTGATATTGAAGCATTACGTGATATTTCATTTGAAGATGAAAGAGAATTACAGGCCTCCAAGCATGATTTAAGTTATATCGCTTTAGATGGCAATATTGGCTGTTTAGTGAATGGGGCAGGTCTTGCTATGGCGACTATGGACATCATTCAATATTATGGTGGGAACCCAGCAAACTTTTTAGATGTTGGAGGAAGTGCTACATCAGAAAAGGTGGAAGAGGCTTTTAATATTATATTAAGTGATGCACATGTTAAAGGTATTTTTGTTAATATTTTTGGCGGAATCATGAAATGTGATGTCATTGCTAAAGGGATAGTAGAAGCTACAAAAAAGACCGGATTATCCTTACCATTAGTTGTTCGCTTAGAAGGTACGAATGCAGAAGATGGAGAACAAATATTAAGTTCATCAGGTTTAAATATCATCCCTGCTAAATCAATGGACGATGGTGCTGAAAAAATTGTTTCGAGCTTAAAAGGGGGAACCCACGAATGAGTATTTTAATAAATGACGATACAAAGGTTGTCGTTCAAGGCATTACTGGAGAAACGGCACGATTTCACACAAAACAAATGATTGAGTATGGGACGAATATTTATGCAGGTGTTACGCCAAAGAAAAAAGGGCAATCAGTCGAAGGTGTTCCAGTATTTAATACAGTACAGGAAGCAGTACAAAACACAGGTGTAAATACCTCTGTCATTTATGTACCGGCTGCTTTTGCTGCTGATGCAATTTTGGAAGCAGTAGAAGCTGAGTTAGAATTAGTCATTTGTATTACAGAACATATCCCAGTTCAAGACATGCTTATGGTTAAACAATATATGAAAGGTAAAAAAACAAAGCTTATTGGCCCAAATTGCCCTGGTGTTATTTCACCTGAGGTCAGCAAAATCGGAATTATGCCAGGTTATATTCATAAGCGAGGGCATATCGGAGTCGTATCGCGTTCAGGAACACTTACTTATGAGGCTGTGCACCAATTATCTAAGTTTAATCTAGGACAATCGACGGCTGTTGGTATTGGCGGAGATTCTGTAACAGGGTTAAGTTTTATAGATATATTAGACATGTTTAATGAAGATGAAGACACATATGCTGTTATGATGATAGGAGAAATTGGTGGAACAAAGGAAGAAGAAGCTGCAAAATGGATTAAAGATCATATGAAAAAGCCAGTTGTAGGATTTGTAAGCGGTAAAACAGCGCCAGAGGGTAAAAGGATGGGGCATGCCGGAGCTATTATATCAGGTAATACTGGTACAGCCGAGCATAAAATTCAAACTATGAAAGCTTACGGAATTACAATGGCTGAGCAACCTGGTATGCTTGGTCAAACGATGGTTGATGTTTTAAATGATTATACATTATTAGAAAAGTGTCAAAGGTAAAAATGGTGTAATAGGTTTATTAGAATGGCTGAAAACAGCGAAATGTCTAGTAAACCTTTTTATTTTGTAAACTAATGAATATTTAAAAAGTAATTTTAGCCTTTTTTCAAATATTTTTCCTTCTATTATAATACATAAAAATAGAAGGATGTGATAGGTTTGTTTCACAGAAAGATGATTCATGTATTTAGATGTGAAGGTATGACGCGAAAAATAATGCGTCTTATATTAATACATGATCCTCAATTAGAGATGATTTATCACCAAACAGCTCGAGAAATTAGTCAATATTATGGCATTTCTTATGAACGTTCAGTTCGTATTTTTGAAGATTTACATAGTATCATTTTAAAAGAACAACTTGAAATAGAGTTAAAAAGGTATCATATTATTACAATACATGACGTAGGTTATCCAGAGCTATTAAAAAACATTAAAGACCCTCCACTTGTTTTATATGCATTAGGTGATTTATCATTATTACAACAACAACCAGCAATTAGTGTAATTGGTACAAGAAAGCCATCTAGTGAAGCAGGATCAAAGACGGCTCACATCATCACACCATTAATTAAACGTAATTGGATTATTGTAAGCGGTTTGGCTAGGGGAATCGATAGCTATGCACATCGTATTGCATTGTTTAATCAAGGGAAGACGATTGCAGTTATTGGATGTGGTTTAGAACATATTTATCCAGCCGAAAATGATTCCTTATATAAGCAGATTGAACAAAACGGTTTAATTTTATCCGAATATCCCCCATATGTACGACCAAAACCATATCATTTTCCAGAAAGAAATAGAATTATTAGTGGTTTAAGTTTTGCGACGCTTGTAATTGAAGCTACTTCAAAGAGTGGTACGTTAATTACAGTAGACCAAGCTTTAGACCAGGGAAGAGAAGTGTATGCAGTGCCGGGATCTATTTTAAATCAGCAATCCATTGGTTGTCATAAAATGATTCAAGATGGGGCAAAGCTCGTTACGAATGAAGCTGAAATCATAGAAGATTGGGACCATTTAAAGACACATGTTTACCGTTAAAAAAACATCATTAAAAATAAATTAATTTGACAAAGGTAAAGGTTGTATTTACTATTAGTGAAGATTTCCAATTAATATTTAGACCTCATTGTAGGAGGAAACAATATGTCAGATTATCTAGTAATTGTAGAGTCACCAGCTAAAGCGAAAACGATAGAACGCTATTTAGGAAAGAAATATACTGTTAAAGCATCTATGGGACATATTCGGGATTTACCGAAAAGTCAGATGGGAATAGATGTTGAAAATAATTATGAGCCTAAATATATTACGATTCGAGGCAAAGGTGACATTTTAAAGGAATTAAGAAAAGCTGCTAAAAAGTCAAAAAAAATCTTCCTTGCAGCCGACCCTGATAGAGAAGGGGAAGCCATTGCATGGCATTTAGCACATATTTTAAATGTAGATGAAAAATCCAATTGTCGAGTTGTCTTTAATGAAATTACTAAAGATGCAATTAAAGAGTCTTTTAAGCATCCGCGAGCGATTGATGATGACTTAGTTGATGCTCAACAAGCTAGAAGAGCTTTAGATAGGCTTGTTGGGTATAATATTAGCCCATTACTATGGAAGAAGATTAAAAAAGGTTTAAGTGCAGGTCGTGTTCAATCAGTTGCAATGAAGATGATTGTTGACCGCGAAAATGAGATTAATGATTTTAAACCAGAGGAATATTGGTCAATTACGGGCCAATTTGAAAAGGATAATGAAAAATTCGAAGGTACATTTTATGGCGTAAATGGTAAAAAGACACCGCTACCACAAAAGGAGAACGTTCAAAAGATTTTAGACCAACTGACATCTAAAGAATTTAATGTAGATAAAGTGGTCAAGCGAGAAAGAAAACGTAATCCAGCTCCACCGTTTATTACATCTTCCCTTCAACAAGAAGCAGCTCGTAAATTGAATTTTAGAGCTCGTAAAACAATGATGGTAGCTCAACAATTATATGAAGGGATAGATTTAGGTAAAAAAGCTGGTGGAATAACTGGTTTAATCACATATATGAGAACTGACTCCACACGTATTTCTGATACTGCAAAGTCTGAGGCGTATGATTATATAATGGATAAATACGGTGAATCATTTATCGGAAAAAATAAAAAGCCTGCTAAAAAGCAAGAAGGTGCT
This sequence comes from Candidatus Avamphibacillus intestinigallinarum, assembly GCA_018711205.1. Lineage (GTDB taxonomy): Bacteria > Bacillota > Bacilli > Bacillales > Amphibacillaceae > Avamphibacillus > Avamphibacillus intestinigallinarum. Next base: position 5,410 of record DVIO01000181.1, read on the forward strand.
CAAGATGCACATGAGGCTGTTCGTCCAACCTCTGCATTCAGAGATCCTAAATCATTAAAACCCGTATTATCTAATGACCAATATAAGCTATATAAATTAATTTATGAAAGATTCTTAGCGAGCCAAATGGCACCTGCTATATTGGATACGATGACAGTTCATTTGTTGCATGACGATATTGAATTCCGTGCCAATGGTTCAAAAATTAAATTCCAAGGCTTTATGAAAGTATATGTAGAAGGCACAGATGACAAGAAAAAAGATGACAATAATTACTTGCCAGATTTAGAAGAAGGCATGGTTGTCAAAGCCGATAAAATTGAACCAAATCAACACTTTACACAACCACCTCCGAGATATACTGAGGCAAGATTAGTAAAAACGATGGAAGAACAAGGGATTGGTCGTCCATCCACATACGCACCAACCTTGGATACGATTCAAAGACGTGGTTATGTTTCTTTAGATCAAAAAAGATTTATTCCAACTGAACTTGGAACAATTGTTGTGGATATGCTGCAAGAGTATTTCCCGGAAATCATCGATGTTGCTTTTACAGTTGATATGGAGAAAAACTTGGATACTGTAGAAGAAGGAAAAGCTGAATGGAAACAAGTTATTGATGATTTCTATGTAGACTTTGAAAAACGTTTGAAAAAAGCAGAAGAAGAAATGGCTGAAGTTGAAATTAAAGATGAGCCTGCTGGTATTGATTGTGAAAAATGTGGACATGAAATGGTCTATAAGATGGGACGTTATGGGAAGTTTTTAGCATGCTCTAATTTCCCAGAATGTCGAAATACTAAGCCAATTTTAAAAGAAATCGGTGTGAAATGTCCGAAATGTAAAGAAGGTAACGTTGTTGAACGTAAGTCGAAAAAACGCCGAATTTTTTACGGATGTGATAGATTCCCAGACTGTGATTTTGTATCATGGGATAAACCGATTGCCAGACCTTGTCCAAAATGTAACGGTCTATTAGTTGAGAAAAAAGTGAAAAAAGCGATACAAGTACAATGTGTTGATTGTGATTATAAAGAAGATAGTGAAGGATAATGTTAGAAAATCAAGTAGTTTCATCTTTAGATGAGCTACTTGATTTTTTGTTTTAAAAGCAAATCAATCTATCACATAGTCGTAATAACAATACTGTTAGTAAGATAACGTTATATTCTAGGTTTTTAAACAATGAAAATGGGAATAATTAAAATATGGAGGCGATGAGATTGAATAAAAAAACTTATTATATTTCAATTCATTCAAATGAAATACGTGAAGTATCGATTCCAGATTCTGATAAAGAATATGAAATTTTAGCAACGCCTGAAAATATTAAAGAAATTGAGATACTCATGAGAAAACAAGAACAAAGTTCTGGTGATGCTGTTGAATATCTAGCGAAACCGTTTCATGAACTAGGTGCGGATGAAAAAAGAGCAGAGTATGATTCATCACTTAAAGAAATTTATAAGAAAATATATGAATTAGGTACGGAAAAAACGAGAGAAGAGATTAGACATATTGGGCCTTTAAATTAAAAAGTGAATAATTTAAAGTGTTTGAATTGACTAATCAGAAATAAATAGATATAATTTCTCACGGTAAACGAGGATAATATGTGAGTGCTTTTTGAATATTGTTACATTTTTGTTAAATGCGTTGCTTTGGTGAAACTCGTATGCTATGATTTATTGGATATTCTGAAAGAGGTGTAACTTTGGTTGATACAGAAAGATTATTAAGCGATTTTAATGCCTTTCTTAAAATTGAAAAAAACGCATCTCTTTATACTGTTAAATTTTATTTAAATGATATCCAAGCTTTTTTTGATTTCCTGAATAGAGAAAGTGTTACAGAGATATCACAAATAGATCAACATGTCGTACGTTTATATTTAACACATTTGCATGATGAAAATCTGAGTCGTCGTTCAATATCTCGGAAAATTTCTTGTTTACGTAGTTTTTTTAAGTATTTAGAAAGAGAAAATGAGGTTGTGACAAATCCATTTATGCATGTAAGTTTACCTAAAGCTGATCATCCTTTACCAGACTTCTTGTATGAAGAAGAATTGCAACCATTATTTGAGGTAAGTGATTTAACAACACCGATTGGGCAGCGTAACCAAGCTTTACTTGAATTGTTATATGGAACAGGGATTCGTGTAAGTGAATGTCATATGCTCGAAGTTGAGCATATTGATTTTTCGATTGGAACATTGCTTGTTAAAGGTAAAGGAAATAAGGAACGTTATGTGCCATTTGGGCATTATGCTAAGGATGCATTGAAATTATATATTGAAGATGGTAGAAGTAAACTGTTATCCAAAACCGGCATCTCAACAAATGCGGTTTTTTTAAATGCGCGTGGAACTCCGCTAACGACAAGGGGGATGCGGCTTGTATTGAATAAGTTAGTTCGTGATGCATCACTTACAATCGATTTGCATCCACATAAACTTAGAC
>DVIO01000021.1 GCA_018711205.1 Candidatus Avamphibacillus intestinigallinarum
ACAAGGTAAAACGGTGACAAGTACACCGGGCATTAAAGACGATATGACGAATGCTGGTGCAACTTGGGTCGACGAAGCGGTGACGCGTGATGGTCACATCATTTCAAGTCGCAGGCCACCAGATTTACCACCATATATGAAAGTATTTGTCGATGCATTGGCAGAAGGTTAAATGCAAAGACTGAATTAAAATTAACGCAGTCATTCATAAAAACGAACAATAGATATAAGAGTCATCGTTACAGAAATATACTTCGCGTTCCTTGGGCACGGCTTCAGCCTCGGGCCAACAGGAAGTTGGTCATGAAGGCGTTGTGCCAGGAAGGCACGAGTTTAGCCTTCTACACTTGGACACTTCCTGCGGGGTCTTCAGACTCGTGCTGTTTAACCGCGAAGCTCACGATGAGCTAGTGTCAGCGTTGGCAACAGGACGTTGCCGACTTTAGCTGACCAGGAGTCTCGTATATTTCCTTACTCCATATCTTCATTGTTCGTTTTGTAATGCATTTAACTACTTATGTCCCAGTCTCATGTTATTGGTTGTACAATAAATGATGTTGGTGAATAAAATTCACTGGCGTCATGTTATTTTACTTCAAGATCGTCATCGTTTTCGATACCGAGTGTTTCGTAAGGTACCGAAATATCAAAGGAGATATGATTAGCCTCTAAATCAATTTTATCTGCTTTCACTTTAAAGTTACTTTTAATCTTCATATCGGTTAACGCAACATAAATTTCCTCTTTATCAGGTTGGACTTTAACCCACTCTGGCATGGTTAAATACTTATCAATATACTGCATTATTTTTTTATTCGGTAATTCAAGTAATCCGACCGAGATGGAGTTTAACTTCATGACAATATCGCCATTTTTCTGAACAATCGGTTCCATATGAACAGATAAAGGAACGGTTGTTGAGAAAACAGGTAATTCTCCAATTAAATGTACGTCTTCATCGAAATCTACTTTATAACGATGTTCAGAATCTCCTAGTAAATTATCAATATACGCATTTACCAAGTCATCTAAATTCTCTTTTGATGTACGTACGGTAAAGGTCGAGCTTTCTCCTTCATAGGTGTCTTTTGTCACGGGTGCCTTTGTTTTGGCTACAGGTCCAAAGAGTAAAAAGCCTAATATTAAAATGACGAGGAGATTAATGATGGCAAGTATGATAAAGCCAATTTTCCATGGTTTTTGTTTTTTGGGCGTTTGTTCTGTCATAAAATTGCATACACCTCGAGCTTTCTCAGTTTATTTGTCGATATAATTGAGGACACGTTCGGCCATTTTTTCATATCCATCATTATTGGGATGAAAATTATCTTCATAGAATAAATCTTTCTCAGCTTTATCGAACAAGTCTTTAGTTGGAATATAGTGGAACTGGTCTTCAGTTGACGTAACTTTTTCACCAATTGAATTCCAATCTTCGACAATTTGGTCGAGTTCAGGCACATCCGCAAAATATTGTTCAAATGGATTATAAAATCCAACGAGGTAGATTTCAGCTGAGTCATTTAAGTTGGATAAGTTGTCAAATATGGTAGTGAGTCTCTCTTCATAAGCCGGTTGCTCTTTTTTAAAATTTTTGTAGTTCAAATCTGTAATATTATCACGAAGAATCTTCATGATATCATTTGCGCCAACTGTAATCAAAACGATATCAGCTCTTTTTAAAGATGTTTGGACTCTTGGATCCTTCATTCTTTTAAGTAATTGATCTGTTCTATCTCCAGCATGTCCAAAATTATCAAATGTTGCTGTTTTTTGATCATCATTTACAATCTCATCAAGTACTCCGACATATCCACCTGAGTTTGTCGTGTCTCCAACACCTTGCGTAAGGGAGTCTCCGATTGCAACAACATGCGTATCTTTATTGGCAAAGACATCTTTAGAACGCTTGAAAAATGAGTCTACACGTTCTTTTACGGTTCCTTCTTTTGCTTTCTTTTTTGGTTTTTGTTGCTTGTTTTGCTTTTTGTGTGGTGCGTGTTGATTCGTATTTGGCTCTTTTATGTCGTTATCTGTATCATCTTGTTGCACCACAAAAAGCTGGTTAATCCCACCAATGACCAGGATAAGCCCCAATATGATAACAAATAGTAATTTTTTATTCATACATGATCACCTAATATTAAATTATATACCCTTTTTACAATCGTCATACAAGAAATGGATTAGTATAGTTTAGCATAATCTGATTAAGGTTTGAAAGAATAGTACTTTTAGAAGTGAACAGGTTCATTACAATCATTCGTAAAGCTTGAAGCTTTTGCGGTATGCGAGCTACGCATTTCTTTTCAAATAAAAAAACAGTCTCCTTATGAATAGGGAGACTGTTTAACATAATCCATGATGGATTAAGCTCGGGCATTACGTAATGTTTTAAAGGTTTCAAATGGTGTACCTTCTTCAATAACGGCAATACCTGCTTCACGTGCATTTGACGCTGCATCGCCTGTACCCCAAATGACTTTGACCTTGTCCTTAATTTTATCAATGGCACAGCTAGCAATTTCACGATCAGCAAACCAAACGCAATCTGTGTTCTCTGGTGCTTTTGAAGCTAAATCATATTCATGAACATCGAAGCCAGCTTTTTTAAGACCAGTCACTTGATCTTGCACTTGTTCGCTACCAATTACGACAATTGTTTTTTGACGAAGTCCGCCGTCAGCACGATCGAATGGTGAAGACAGTAGCCATTCTTTAATATGCGCTTCATCGTCTTTTAGTTGGCGTTCAACCCCTGTCGCGATAGAGATTGCCTTATCTAATTCACGTAGTGTATCATCTGTTGACTCAAGACCGATAGCGAGTCGAACAAGCTCTTCTGTTACACCACTTTTTTGTAAGCCTTCATCATCTAGCTGCTGATGTGTAGTCGAAGCAGGGTGAATGATAAGCGACTTCGCATCCCCGACGTTGGCAACATGTGACCATAATCCGATGTTATCAATCAATGTACGACCCGCTTCACGACCGCCTTTAATTCCGAAAGTAATAATCGAGCCGTAACCAGATTTAAAGTATTTCTTCGCCAATTGATGTGAAGGATGTGAAGCAAGTCCAGGGAAGTTTACCCATTCAACTGCTGGATGTTTCTCTAAATATGCCGCAACGACTTCTGCATTTTCATTATGTCGTTGGATACGTAAATGTAATGTTTCTAACCCTTGTAATAATAGGAATGCATTATGTGGACTAATACAAGCACCAATATCACGAAGGAGTTGAACACGCAATTTCATAGCAAATGCAACCGGTCCTAAATCTGCATATTTAAGGCCACCATAACTTTCGTCTGGCTCTGTAAATCCAGGGAAACGACCGTTTGTCCAGTCGAAGCGTCCACTATCAATGACAATTCCACCAATCGTTGTCCCATGTCCACCAATCCATTTCGTAGCAGAGTGCACAACAATATCAGCACCCCATTGGAAAGGCTTCGCAGCATAAGGCGTTGCGAATGTGTTGTCTATGATGAGCGGTACTCCATGTTTATGGGCTACGTCAGCAACAGCTTCAATATCAAAGACATTTAAGCTTGGGTTGGTAATGACTTCACCGAAGATAGCTTTTGTTTTATCTGTAATCGCATTCTCAATAGCGTCTAAATCTGTACCATCGACGAATTTAACATCGATTCCGTATTTCGGTAATGTATGAACGAATAAGTTATATGTACCACCGTATAGATTGCTATCAGCGATAATCTCATCCCCTGCTTGGGCAATGTTCATAATCGATAATGTAATAGCCGCCATACCAGAAGATAAGGCAACAGCTGCAGTACCATCTTCAAGGGTTGCCATGCGTTGTTCAAATGCATCGACTGTTGGGTTCATAATTCGGGTATAGATATTACCAGGCTCTGCAAGTCCGAATAAATTTTGCGCATGCTCTGTATCTTTAAACACGTAAGATGTGGTTTGATAAATGGGTACAGCACGTGAGCCCGTTGTTGGATCGACAGACTGACCTGCGTGGAGTAAGTTCGTTTCTGAACTGTGAAAATCAAATTGAGACATAATGCTTCCCCCTTAAAATGAAGTAGAATCCGATAATTTTATGAAAAATAGTAGAGATTTAAATATTTTGAATTTAACGATTATTATACCGATGAATGTTTCCTATTGTCAATAAAATCTGCGATCGTTCAGTTAGACTTCATGACTTCATAATATGAGATAGACTAATCTGCACGAAATTCATACTTTGTGCTATATTAATGTAAGCATATTTTTCGGTTACATAGAAAAGAGGTATTGTTCATGGCAGTTATTCCATATTTATTAGGCTTCATCATGGTTATGAACTTTGTTCTTGCGTTTACGATTATTTTCTTAGAGCGTAAGGATATTAGTGCAACATGGGCATGGCTAATGGTGTTATTCTTTATTCCAATTGTTGGCTTTATATTATATTTAATTTTTGGACGTCAACTAAGCTCGAAAAAAATATTTGTTTGGGAAACGAAAAGTAAACTTGGTGTGAAAAAAGCAGTCCAGGAACAAATGCGAGCGATTGAAGATGATGTGTTTCAGTATAAATCGACTGATCTAAAGATATATAAAGATTTGTATTATTTACATTTGAGAAATAATGATGCGATTTTTACGCAAGATAATCAAGTTGATTTATTTACAGATGGGAAGGAAAAATTCGATAGCTTATTACAGGATTTGCAAAATGCGACAGACCATATTCATCTTTTATACTACATTATTCGTCACGATGCACTTGGACAACAAATTGCTGATGTATTAATTCGAAAGGCTAGAGAAGGGGTTCAAGTCAAGGTATTATATGATGACATGGGGTCGAGATCTTTAAGTCGGAAATATATTAAGCGTCTACGTGAAGCAGGGGCAGATGTAGAAGGATTCTTCCCACCCGTTGTGCCGAAAATCAATTTTAAAATTAATTTTCGAAATCACCGTAAGCTAGCGATTATTGATGGGAAAATTGGTTATATTGGTGGATTTAATATTGGTGATGAATATCTAGGCAAAGACCCGAAATTCGGTTACTGGCGAGATACACATTTACGTGTAATTGGTGATGCTGTTGAAAATATGCAAACGAGATTCATTCTGGACTGGAATCAAGCTTCTCGTAAAAAGCATATTGCATCTGAACCAAGGTATTATGCGACTGATCCAGCTGGGAATGTCGGGATGCAAATTGTCTCAAGTGGGCCAGATTCAGATTGGGAACAAATTAAATACGGCTATATTAAGATGATTCTTGCTGCAAAAGATCATATTTATATTCAGACGCCGTATTTTATTCCAGACGAAAGTCTCCGGGATGCACTTAGAATAGCAGCGTTATCTGGCGTAGATGTGAAATTGATGATTCCGAATAAACCAGATCATCCGTTTATTTACTGGGCAACCTTGTCACATATAGGGGACTTATTAAAAGCGGGCGCAGAAGTCTATATTTATCAAAATGGCTTCCTGCATGCAAAGACGATTACAATTGACAGTGAAGTCTCATCTGTTGGGACAGCCAATATAGACGTGAGAAGTTTTAGGCTGAATTTTGAAGTGAATGCTTTCTTATACGATGAAGAGATGGCTAAGAAGCTGAGTGAAGCGTTCAAGAAGGATATTGAGGTATCCACTCAAATGACGCAGAAATTATATGCACATCGTTCATTGGGCATTCGCTTTAAAGAATCTGTCTCAAGATTATTATCGCCTATTTTATAATGGAACAGCCCTCGTGCTGTTCCATTTTTATTGTTGTACAGTTTCCGCTTCACGTTCTCTTAGCCATTCATATGACCATTTCATAATTTCCTCAATAACAGGCTTCAGGGCGACCCCTTTACTCGTAAGTTTATATTCAATCCGAATGGGATATTCTGAATAGACGTGACGTATAATGATGTCTTCTTTTTCTAGAAATTTAAGGCGCTCTGATAATAAGCGTCCACTAATCGGCAGATTTGTTTCCATTTCAGAAAAACGTTTTGTCCCGCTCATGAGCTCATATAATACAAGACAGACCCAGCGTTTACTAATTAAATGTGTAGCTTTTTCAAAGTGTGGACAAAGCTTTTCCATATGTATCACCCGCCCCTTTAATGATATTAGACCATTAAGAATAGTTTGATTATTTAATTAATTATCATAGCACAGGTTTACCATTCGGTAAAGGCAAAATAAAAAGCATCCTGAAAGACTTTTATCCCTTAAGTATGAAATAATAGATACATAGTAAATATTGATTTTGGAGGAGATGGATATATGAGTACACCGACTACAGCTTTATTAAAAAAATATGCAGAACTTGCAATTAAAACAGGCGTTAACTTACAAAAAGGACAGCCACTTATGATTAATGCACCAATAGAAGGTGTTCACTTCACAAGATATGTCGTAGAAGCGGCTTATGAAGCGGGTGCTAGCGATGTACAAGTGAACTGGTCAGATGACGCACTTGCACTTATGAAATATCAAAATGTGCCTGAGGAGACATTGAAAAATGTACCTGAATGGCGTGTGAAGCTATATGATTGGATTTGCGAACAAAACGGCGCAGTTCTCTCAATTGCAGGTTCAAATCCTGACTTATTAAAAGACGTTGATCCCGCTCGTGTTGCACTTGCTTCAAAAGCGTCTGGTGAAGCGCTACAAAATTTCCGTAAATATACGATGAACGACAAAATCACTTGGTCGATTATTGCGATTCCAACAGGCGACTGGGCACAAAAGATCTTCCCGGATTTATCAAAGGATGAAGCGGTTGCGCAATTATGGGAGACGATTTTTAAAATTGTTCGTGTGGATAAAGAAGATCCCATCAAAGCTTGGGAAGAACATAATGCAACCCTTGAGATTGCTCGCGAAATCTTAAACAAACGTGCTTTTCATAAATTAATTTTCAAAGCACCAGGTACAAACTTAGAAATTGAATTGCCAAAAGGGCATCTTTGGAAAGGTGGTTCAGCAGAGTCTGAAAAAGGAACGATCTTCAATCCGAATATGCCAACAGAGGAAGTCTTTACGATGCCACATAAATATGGTGTGAATGGTACAGTCTCTAGTACAAAACCACTTAATTATGGTGGAAGCTTAATTGATGAATTTACCCTGACATTTAAAGACGGGAAAGTCGTGGATTATAAAGCGAAGCAAGGTGAAGAAGTATTACAACATTTATTAGAAACAGATGAAGGGTCAAAACGTATTGGTGAAGTCGCACTTGTTCCTGACGAATCACCTGTTTCACAATCTGGTTTGATTTTTTATAATACATTGTTCGATGAGAATGCTTCATGTCATATTGCGTTAGGAAAAGCTTATCCAACGAATATTGAAGGTGGCTCAGATATGAATGAAGAAGAGCTTGATCAACATGGGGTGAATGACAGCTTAAATCATGTGGACTTCATGATTGGGTCTAAAGAGTTAGACATTGATGGTGTAACCTCAGATGGGCAAACAGAAGCGGTGTTCCGTAATGGAACATGGGCCATTGACGTTACAACTAAATAAGTAGACAAAAATCTAGCCTATACGATATTAAGAAATCGTATAGGCTATTTTATATGACTGGTTTATTATTCTTCATCCAGTGCATCTAACTTCGCATTTACTTCAGCAATTTCACCTTCTAAGCGAATCAATTGTTCCTCAGCTGAAGAGACGCGTCCTTTTACATATTCAAGTTTATCCATATCACCTTGAATTCGGATATAGTCAGATTTTAATTCGAGTAATAATCCTTCTAGTTCTTTACGGTTCATCATGATTCTCCTCTCTTAAATTAAATACTCATCTCCATCTTTCGAGCCGCGATACGTTTCATAAAAATGAACAATAATTGTTTTCACAACAGCGTAAAACGGTACAGCAAATAAAATTCCAATGAACCCAGCAATACTGCCTGCTGCTAATATAACGGTGATGACGGTCAATGGATGTAAGCTAAGCGCACGACCCATTACGTTTGGCGAGATTAAGTTACTTTCAATTTGTTGTACAATCAACATGACTAAAGATACCCAAATAATCATCATTGGATCTTGGAAGGCACCAACAATTAAAGCAGGTGCTACCGCAATAAATGGCCCAACAAATGGGATAACGTTCATCAGTAATCCAAATAGCGCAAGGGTTAAACTGTAGTTCAATCCGATGATGATATAGCCAATAAACAGCGCAACCCCAACAAAGAAACTAACGAGTAATTGTCCTTGTATAAATGAGGACAACACATAATTTACACGAGTCAGTAATCGGTGAATATTTTTCGATTTTCCTTTAGAAAAAATTTGTGTCACAAATGGGATTAGTTTCTCCCCGTCTTTTAACATAAAGAATAAGAAAAAAGGAATTAACACAACAGACATAATGATTGTAATCAATTGTCCAATAAAGCCAAAAATAGAATTCACAGCATTTTGTGCATAGTCTTGTAAATTGTCCGTAAAATGATCAATCGCTTCGTTGACTTCATCAGGAATAATGGTTTGATTATCCTGGAAATACGTAATCAAATCCTGAGCCCAATCGACCATAACGGGGATGTTATGAATCAAGTTGTCGAACTGATTCTTGGCAATCGGGGCAATATACATGGTGATCAGTGTAAATATCCCAAGTAACACAAGAAAGATGAGTAAGATTGCAGGCGTTCTTTTTATTTTAATGCGTTCAAAGAAATGTAATAACGGCAGTGTTAAATAATATAATATACCGGCGCCAATTACAGGTAATGCAACCGCACCCACATATTTCAATATAGGATCAAAAATAAAGCTTGTTAAAGACAATAGCCAAATTAATATAAAAACCAATATACAACCAACTAATACTTGAAACCACTTTTTGCTAGATAACGGCATGCTACTTCCTACTTTCATTCAATAAGTCAATTGCTAATGTTATTGTAATGGTAAATCGATCGAATGAAAAGGTTTAGCTAAAAGAATCCTTAAATAGACAAACCACGCATGATTTCGCTAAAAAAAGATTGACAAACCATTATATATACGTTTTAATTAAAGTAACTTAAGTATACTTCTTAAAGGGGAGTAGCTAGACAATTGTCGTCGTCATTACGAGAATCATTTCTCCGGCGCAATTGGCAACGAACGGTGTTGTTAGCGAGACCTTTACCACGTAGCGGGTAAGGTCTCTTTTTTTTATGGTCTTGCCAGCTGGGGCAAGATCATTTTTTTATGGAAATTGTGATGCAAATGTGGACAAGTAAGTATAATAAGGGCTTTTTACCACAAGATAAAACAATAAAACAGGGAGTGTAGCTGGATGGATGCACAGTTGATTATGGAATACCTTTGGGTGCTATTGATTTTAATTGGGTTGGAAGGATTGCTTGCAGCAGACAATGCGTTAGTACTAGCCTTAATGGTGAAGCATTTACCAGAAGAAAAACGAAAAAAAGCGTTATTTTATGGACTGGCTGGGGCGTTCGTACTTCGGTTCGGTTCGTTATTCATCATTTCATTTTTAGTAGATGTTTGGTACATCCAAGCAGCAGGGGCTATTTATTTATTATTCATGTCGATTAATCATTTATACGGTAAACTTAAAAAACCGGATGAACAGCAACATCAGGTTAAAGTTAAAAAGGAAAGCGGCTTCTGGATGACAGTTTTAAAGGTAGAGTTTGCCGACCTTGCATTTGCAATTGATTCGATTCTAGCGGCAGTTGCCCTAGCAGTTGCATTGCCAGCGACGAATTTCCCACATATCGGTGGGTTAGACGGTGCACAATTCACAGTTGTTTTTGCTGGAGGGATGATTGGGTTAATCATTATGCGTTTTGCTGCAAATGTATTTGTGAAATTGCTAGAAAAACGTCCATCGTTAGAAATTGCTGCATTTATTATTGTCGGATGGGTTGGGGTCAAACTGGCAATTATGACACTGGCTCATAGAGAGGTAGGCATCATTCCAGAGTCATTCCCACATTCGACATTATGGAAAGCAATCTTCTATATTGTATTAGTGGCGGTTGTCGTCATTGGTTGGTTCACATCGAACCGCCAAAAAGATGCTTAAACGGGGGATATACTTTTAGTGAATCAAGGCTACTTCAAGGTTTCAATGAGGAAGCCTTCGGTTACACAAAAGTAATGAGAGGTGATATACATGCCTGTTCGTATTAAAAGAGCATATGAAAAACCAGATCAGTCTGACGGATTTCGTGTATTAGTTGACCGTATTTGGCCAAGAGGGGTATCGAAAGAAGACGCCCAAATTGATCACTGGGAAAAGGCGGTTGCACCATCGAATGATTTACGAAAATGGTTTGGACATGATCCGAATAAGTTTCAGGAGTTTAAAGAAAAATATAAAGCAGAATTGGCTAGCGGAGATCAACATGAATCACTTGAAGCATTGAAACAATTAACGAAAGAACATCAAAAAAATCTAACCCTTGTGTTCGCTGCTAAAGATGAACAGAATAATCAAGCGGTTGTACTCAAAGAAATATTAGATCATCAATCTTAAGATTGGTGATCTTTTTATAGTGTGCCAGGCATGGCATTTATCTAGGTGGTGAAAGTCCACTGTGGGGGAACACATCATCCAACCACTAGGGAAGCGCAAGGTGCTTGCCGCGAGGCAAGAGCTGAAGGAAGCGTGTACCAAAATCTTGGTCCGACGAATAGAAATCTGATACCAAGGCTTTACAGACGGATGAGGCTACTATACAAGTCAAAGTCCAAAAGATGTGCGTAACTCTGTGAAGTAAATTAGGCGGATAAAAGAGGAAAGATAATTGTCTTACCCTGGGAGGTCTCACGAACAGTTGAGGAGTCCCCTATAAAGAAAACTGGTCGAAAAAGGTTTATCGTGAGAAGTCAGCAGAAACCATAGTAATGGCGTAAGTCATGAAGGGTGGAACAGCTTATAATGTTTCTAACACCCTGGATGCATGAGAGATATATTTCAGAATGTGTTAATGAGGAAAGTATGGGCGTATCCCAAAGGATACTCAAAAGCGAAATGTCTCTCATCACAGAAAAGGAAGGAAGAAACGAGTATGGAACTTTTAGAAGAAATATTAAGTAATGAAAATATGAACATGGCTTACAAACAGGTATATCGGAATAAAGGTGCAGGTGGAGTAGACGGCATATCTATTGAAGATTTGGCATATCACCTCCGTAAGAATAAAGATGACATACGCAACCAAATCAGGAAACGGAAATACAAGCCAATGCCTGCGTTACGGGTTGAAATACCGAAGGATAATGGGGAAACAAGGGAATTAGGTATCCCTACGGTTGTTGACCGTGTAATACAACAGGCAATCAGTCAGAAGCTAAGTCCAATATTCGAACAACAATTTAGTGAATACAGTTTTGGTTTTCGTCCGAGAAGAAGTTGCGAACAAGCAATCATTAAAGCGTTAGAATTTATGAATGATGGCTACACATGGCTAATTGATATTGACTTGGAACGTTTCTTCGATACGGTTCATCATGACAAACTAATGAGAATTATCTCTCATACAATCACCGATGGTGATGTCATATCACTCATACGAAAATACCTAACAAGTGGAGTCATGGTAAACGGAAAACGTGAAGATACCCCTATTGGGACACCACAAGGTGGCAACCTTAGTCCGTTATTAAGTAATATCATGCTTAATGAACTGGATAAGGAATTAGAAGCCAGAAACTTACACTTCGTTAGATATGCAGATGATAGCATCATCTTTGTCAAAAGTGAAAAAGCGGCCAACCGTGTCATGAAATCTGTCACAAACTTCATCGAAAAGAAACTTGGACTAATTGTGAACGCAGAGAAGAGTAGAATATCAAGACCTATAAATACGAAATTCTTAGGGTTTGGATTCTATTTTGACACATATGCGGGAAAATACCAACCACGGGCGCACCAAGATTCGATACTGAAATTCCAAAGAAGATTAAAACAATTAACAAAACGAAACCATGGAATTTCACTAACGAACAGGATAGTGAAACTAAAACAAACTATATATGGATGGGTAAACTACTTCAAACTTGCGAAGATGAAAAAGATACTCGCAAATATAGACGCAAAACTACGTTCTAGAATACGAGTTATTATCTGGAAACAATGGAAAAGTAATAAGAAGCGAATCAAAGCACTTATTCAACTTGGAATTCCGGAGGAAGAAGCAAAAGGGCTGACGTACTGTCGAAAAGGATATCGATTTATAGGCTTATCGAAAGTTATTCATAGAGCGTTATCCAATAAACGTCTAAAGCAAAGGGGAATCCCCTTTGCTTTAGATTATTACTTAGAAGTTCATACTACAATATAAGTTGAACCGCCGTATACGGAACCGTACGTACGGTGGTGTGAGAGGGATGGAAAGTTAATTAACTTTCCTCTCTACTCGATTATCTAAATTGATACTGTCTGCTGGCTAGACATACTGATTAAGACCTATGGATTTTTCTGGAATATACTGTATATTAAAGGATAGCGACTTCCAATATAAGGAATACA
>DVIO01000022.1 GCA_018711205.1 Candidatus Avamphibacillus intestinigallinarum
CCGATCTGAATATCTGTCGTGGAAAAACCAAGACTTAATCCAATTTGTAATAATGAGTCAAACATCGCCTGATATGTTTCTTTTGAGCGTTTTTCATTAAATACCGTACATGCTGTAAAACAACGTACAAACTGATCTGTTAAAGAATTATTTGTTGGTTGAACCGCTTCTTTACTTTCATAACGAAAATCCGTTGTGAGTCCTAAAGATAGTATGAAATGAATGTTATCCACATATTCTTCTAGTATAACATCTCGTTCATTCGCTTTTTTATGACTCCAAAACTTAAAACAACGTGTTTCATTCGCAAGCTCACCTAGTTCAACTAATAACGCAAGCATGCGTTCATCAAATAAGGATTCATTTTCTAATTGATGGGTTTCAATGATATATGTATCTAATTTTTGCTGCATGTCATACAATGATGCCCAGTTCATATTTACACCTCTTTCTCTCCTATTATTGTAACATTTTCATAGCTAAAAGACTTCTTTGAAGCTTGTTAACCTATTCATTAAGAGGCTTCCACTTTAAAGAAGTCAGACCAAGACATGCACCATTCTCTTTTCCGCAACATATAAAATAGACCAAGACAAACGAGTATACATAAAGCCATTTGTATATAGCTAAACTGAAGGAACCATTCGCCAACAATAGAGTATAAAAGGACAAACGGTATGTTCGTAAAAATGGAAACACGTACATATTCTTTAAAATCGACAGTCATTTCATATAAACAATACGTTAGTAAATGAAAATGGATAAATGGCACGAGGCGTAGGCATGCAATTTGAAAAGCTGTAAACTGAAGACGATCTCCAAAAACTTTGTCTTTTAGTTTGGCGACTTTTTGAAATGTCTCGGGACATAATTTACCTATACAGTAAAAAATCAAACAAGATAATGTCATACCAATGAGTGAATAAATTGGACTGGCAACACTTCCAAACACTACGGTCCCGAGTAAACAAACAAAAATCACCGGAAGAAATAAAATCGGACGAATGATATGAAGCAAAATAAATAACAGCGGGCCCCAAAAGCCACTTAGTTGAACGATTGATAACGCCTGTTGCTTGAGGAGTTCCATTATAAGCTCCTTTCAGATCATGCTTCATTATACAATATGAAATAAAGCATATATACATGACAAAAAACAGCTATCTCATTCTCAAGAGATAGCTGTTTTTAAGCAATATTATTTATTCAATGCCGTTTTAGCTTGATCAGTCAATTGTGTAAACGCATCTGCGTCATGAACTGCTAGGTCAGCTAACATTTTACGGTTCACTTCAATACCTGCTTCTTTTAGACCATGCATTAATTGGCTATAAGAAATATCATTCAAACGTGCTGCTGCATTAATACGTGAAATCCATAATTTACGGAATTCGCGTTTTTTGTTTCTGCGGTCACGATAAGCATATTGACCTGATTTGATAACTTGTTGTTTTGCAACTTTGAATAATGTATGTTTCGAGCCGTAATAACCTTTAGCTAGTTTAAGTACGCGTTTGCGACGTTGACGTGTTACTGTTCCACCTTTTACACGTGGCATAGTAATCCCTCCTAATTCAATTTGTCAGTTTATCATTGTTCCTTTATTAAGGAAGCATGTTTTTAATACGTCTGAAATCTCCAGCAGATACCATTCCGCTTTTACGTAGTTTACGTTTTTGTTTTTGAGATTTATTAGCAGCCAAGTGACTTGTATAGCCGTGACCACGTTTTAATTGTCCAGTACCGGTTCTTTTGAAACGTTTTGCTGAACCTCTATGAGTTTTCATTTTAGGCATAACATTTTCCTCCTCATTCACTGTTTCATTTTATAAATTGATTCATGCTCTTGGAAGTAGATAGATTATTTTTCACTATGTGGCGTAAGCATCATGAACATGTTACGTCCTTCCATTTTAGGGCGTGATTCAACAGCCGCTATATCCTCTACCTCTTTAGCTAGACGGTCTAGCACTTCTTGACCGAGTTCTTTATGCGTAATTGCACGGCCTCGGAAACGAACTGAAGCTTTAACCTTATCGCCTTTTTCAATGAACTTCCGTGCGTTTCTTAATTTCGTGTTAAAGTCATGATCACCAATACCAGGTGTGAATCTAACTTCTTTTAAGTTGATTACTTTTTGTTTCTTACGAGCTTCTTTTTCTTTCTTTTGTTGCTCGTAACGATATTTACCGTAATCCATAATTCGACAAACAGGTGGTTTTGCATTAGGTGCTACTAGAACTAAATCTAGTTCTCTTTTTTGAGCAATTTCTAATGCTTCTTGTTTTGATTTAACACCTAATTGTTCTCCGCTGGCATCAATTAACCTTACCTCACGTGCACGGATTTTTTCATTAACGTTCATATCTTTGCTAATAGTCAGCCACCTCCACGATATGTTAGAAAGCTTAAAATCTCTTAAGCTCAGATACGAATCTATTGACAAGCGACTTTCCTAAACAAAGGATGATCATTGTAGGTTGTTTTCCTTTGAAAGTCAAAAAAGTGTGGGCACACATCTGCACCCACACTTAAATATCCGCTACAAAGGATAATCATTCGTAAACCAGCCAACTACAATTCCATTGCGTCGATCAGGTGAGAAGCGGGTGCTTCTACTTGTCTAAAGATCGTATTTAATTACTTAACAACAATATCATGAGATGAGGCTATCTGTCAACTCAAATTATTGCTTTGTTTGTAATGTCTTATCTGCAACTTCTTGTTGAATAAGTGATAAGAAGCCATCATAGGACAGCGCTTCAGTATCTTTATGCCCATAACGTCGATAACTAACTGTATCTCCGTTCATCTCTTCATCTCCTAAAATGAGTGTAAATGGTATTTTTTTAGTTTGGGCTTCACGAATTTTATAACCTAATTTCTCATCACGTTCATCTATTTCAACCCGGATGCCATCAAAACGTAGTTGTTCTTCAATTTTCTTCGCGTATTCACTATGCACATCAAGTGACACTGGAATAATCCGAACTTGGGTCGGTGCAAGCCATACTGGGAATACACCTTTATATTCCTCAATTAAAAAGGCTACAAAACGTTCCATTGTTGAAACAACACCACGATGAATCACCACTGGACGATGATGTTTACCATCTTCACCAATATAAGAAAGATCAAATTTATCCGCTACTTGGTAATCGAGTTGTACAGTAGATAATGTTTCGTCTTTTCCAAGAGCAGTTTTTACTTGAACGTCTAGCTTCGGACCATAAAATGCCGCTTCGCCTTCCTCTTCAATATATTCCAAGTTCATGTCTTCCATTGTTTCTTTAAGAGTTGATTCTGCTTTTTCCCACATTTCATCATCATCAATATATTTCTCTTTATCTTCTGGATCACGATAAGATAAACGGAAATAATAATCTTTGATACCGAAGTCTTCATACACTTTTTTAATGAGCTCCACTGCACGAACAAATTCTTCTTTTAATTGGTCTGGTCTTGCGAAAATATGAGCATCATTTAATGTCATCCCACGGACACGTTGCAGTCCCGCCAAAGCACCTGACATTTCATAACGATGCATTGTACCAAGTTCAGCAATTCGAACAGGTAAATTACGATAGCTATATAATTGGTTTTTATAAACCATCATATGATGTGGACAATTCATTGGACGCAATACTAAATTTTCATTATCCATTTCCATGATAGGGAACATATCGTCATTATAGTGATCTAAGTGCCCACTTGTTTTATACAAATCGACGTTACCTAAAACTGGAGTATATACGTGATTGTAACCTAGACGTTCCTCTATATCCACAATGTAGCGCTCGATAATACGACGAATCGTTGCGCCATTAGGTAACCATAAAGGGAGACCTTGTCCAACTTGTTGTGAAACTGTAAAGATATCTAATTCTTTACCCAATTTACGGTGGTCACGTTCTTTTCGTTCTTGTAAAATTTGTAGATGTGCTTTCAATTCTTTTTCTTTTTCAAATGCAGTCCCGTAAATACGTTGTAATTGTTGATTATTGCTATCTCCACGCCAGTATGCACCAGAAACACTTAATAATTTAAATGCTTTAATTTTCGATGTTGAAGGGACATGCACACCGCGACAAAGGTCGAAGAAATCATCCTGTTTATAAATCGTAATTTGTTGATCTTCAGGAATCGCTTCGATTAATTCTAGTTTTAACTCATCCCCAATTTCTTTAAACATCTCAATTGCCTCAGCACGTGATACTTCAATTCGCTCAATCTCTATGTTTGCATCTATAATTCTTTTCATTTCTTTTTCGATTTTTGGGAAATCCTCAGTTGTAATATGATGTTCTAAATCCATATCATAATAGAAACCTTCTTCAATTACAGGTCCAACCCCAAACGAAACATCTTTATAAATTCTCTTAACCGCATGTGCTAGTAGATGCGCAGTAGAGTGACGCATTATTTCAATACCTTCTTGATCACGGTACGTAATGATTTCAATTTT
>DVIO01000023.1 GCA_018711205.1 Candidatus Avamphibacillus intestinigallinarum
CTATAGAGCGAAGCAATCCGTAACAGAAATAAAACGTCAAGGTGAAAAACAAGATGAATATGCAAGTGTGCAATTATTGAATCGTTTTGTTTCACCAATTCGTAAACGCCCACAATTTATGCAAGAAGATACTCAGGTGACAGCAGCAGAAAAAGGGACTGCATTGCATACAGTTATGCAGCATATTCCGCTAAATACGTCTAAAACCGCTGCAGAGATTGAAGAATTTGTAGCGACTCTTGTTCATAAAGAAATATTAGATGAAGTGTTTACAGATGTCATTGACTACTCAGCGATTGAAGCCTTTTATCAAACGGATATTGCTAAGTATATGATGCATCAGGAAAAAATTTACAAAGAAGTCCCGTTTAATTTATCATTAGATGCAAAAGAGGTTTATCAAGAATGGACAAGCGAGCAAGATGAG
Source organism: Candidatus Avamphibacillus intestinigallinarum (assembly GCA_018711205.1). Taxonomy (GTDB): domain Bacteria; phylum Bacillota; class Bacilli; order Bacillales; family Amphibacillaceae; genus Avamphibacillus; species Avamphibacillus intestinigallinarum. Next base: position 428 of record DVIO01000023.1, read on the forward strand.
AATATTTTTGTGCAAGGTATTATTGATGTCATATTTAAAGGGACTGCTGGTTGGGTCATCTTAGATTATAAAACAGATCGCATTACCGAAGAGATGACAGATGAAGTATACGATAAGCTTAAAAAACGTTATCAAATTCAATTAAGTTTATATAAACGCGCGATTGAAGATATTTGGCAAGAGCCCGTTACAAAAGCATATTTGTATTTCTTTGATAAAAGTTTATTGGTTGAAGTGGATTTATAATAATGGTCAAATAATATGAAATGATTGATTATGACACATATGTAAGCTGAAAATGGATAAGCTAGATAAGGAACATTTCAAAATAAGATGAGAGTAGGGGAGATTATTTTAAATTCTTTACAATACATGAAAGAATCGCTTGATGCTTATATTGAAAATCCTGTTTGTCAAAGCATATATGCAAAACTTGAAAAAGCAACGTATCAACGTGAGGAAGAATTTATTGAACATTTAGATGCTCATGAAGTGTCATATTTAGATTCTTTACTGCATAAGGAAATGCAATATGCTAGAAGTACAAATGATGCCGTTAAATTATCTGCGCTTACCAATTTATATGAGCATCTGTCTTAAGCAAAAAGAAAAATTGCTTTTTTGCACGGTATGGAGTATCCTGTAAATATAGCTACGATGTACGTATGTAACAAAGTTTTAACCTCTAATATTAAAATAGGGAGTTTTACATTGAGACAATAATGTCGTGCCGCATTTATTGAAAGCGGAAGACAGGATGGTTTCTGCGAACACCCACCTTCTTGAATCGGTGGTTTAAAACTCTGTATCAAACAATACGGCAATTGTGGCTAAATGAACTTATATATCAGACAAGTAGTTAACAACTACTTGTCTTTTTTGTTTCATCCCCTATACTTAATATGTGAAAAAGATTACATAGCATGATAGAATGATGTAAGAAAATAGAAGTTATCGTTACATCTAAGGAGGATTTAGGTTTATGGTACATTTACACATAACGGTTTGGTTACTTGCGATTATTTTATTATTTATTGTCATTGGTTTACAAAACAGTGGAAAAGAAAAAGGCGCAAAAATTTTGCAAATGATTTTACGTCTTGATTATCTTGTCATTTTATACTCAGGTGGATCAATGTTTGCACAATTATGGAAGTGGGATACAGTCAATACTGGCGAAGTGATTGTGAAAGCATTAGCAGGTCTATGGGTCATCATTACAATTGAAATGATTGGTATTCGTAATGGAAAGAACAAATCAACAAAAGGGCTATGGATTCAGTTTGTGATTGCCTTTTTAATCACTTTAATTTTAGGATTTGGTCGTTTACCACTAGGTGTTCAATTATTTGGATAAAGTAAATATAAAGCAACTCTGCATGATAAGGAGTTGCTTTTTTTATTGCATACAAAAAGTTCATAATTTAAAAGAATTTATGGGTTATCACATGATACAATGAGTTGGGGTGAACTATATGAAGAAAAATTGGCTTATGGGAATATGTATAATCGTCATAAGTTTTGTGATGACAAGTCCTACATATGCAAAAACAGAAAATCATACAATTCAAGATGATATCATCTATGATATTTTAATTGATCGTTATAATAATGGGAACCAAAATAGCGGAGAAGACATCGATGTAAAAGATCCATATGCATATCACGGTGGTGATTTAGCAGGCATTGAAGCCAAATTAAGCGAAATAGAAGATCTTGGCTTTACGGCGATTTCATTGTCACCATTAATGCAAAATGCAAAAAAAGGTTACCATGGACATTGGACTACTGACTTTAAGAAGGTTGAACCACATTTTGGATCAATGAAAGATTTACAAAAGCTTGTAAAATCAGCGCATGAAAAAGATATAAAAGTTATATTAGAACTTGCGCCAAATTATGTTTCAAATGATAGCGATATCGTGAAAGATAAAGCGGATTGGGTGTTAGATAAGCAACCTAAAAAAGATACCTATTGGAAAGAGGATGTATCACAACTTGATTATACGAATCAAGCAGTCCGTGATTATATGCTTGAAGTAGGGACGTATTGGTTAGACGAATCAGGCATTGATGGGTACATAATAGACGAAGCGGATAAGCTTCCTATGACATTTTTAGAGACATTTTCCAAACGTTTAAAAGAGAAGAATCCTGAGTTTCAGTTGATTGCTTCATTAAAAGATCAAACGCATTATGAAACGTTTAAGCAAATGGACGCTATTGACCTTGTAGATAATCAAGCATTTACCGAAACGGCAGATGATATATTTGCCAAAGTTGAGAACCCGATTAAACCATTAATCAAATCAACCAATGGTTTATTAGCAATGGATGATGATACACAAATGCGTTTTGCGCAAATTGCTGGTGAAGGTGGAAGAAATGCTTTAACGACTTGGAAGCTTGCCTTAACGTATATGTATACAAGCGAAGGGGTACCGATGGTATATCAAGGTTCAGAGCTTCCAATGTATGCTCCGGGCATGCCTGAAAGTCAAATGCTTGTGCAATTTAATAGTGGCGATCCAGAATTAAAAGAATATATGCAACGCATCGCCGCGTTACGTTCAGAGTTTCCTGTATTAAGAAATGGAAAAACTGAAGAAGTTGGGACAAGCGAGGCCATGACAGTGTATAAGCGCTATAATGATGAAGATACTGTATTTGTTGCCATTAATAACGATTCAAAAAGTCGTGCTGTTAAAATCGCTGACATCCCAGAAGGGAAACGTTTAAAAGGATTATTGGGCGACAATATCGTTAAGCGAAATGACGACGGTGAATACGTAATGACACTTTCAAGGGAAACGAGTGAGGTCTATCTTATTGAAGATGATACAGGTGTCAATTGGTTTTTAGTCGGTTTTATTATTATGGTAATGGTCGTATTTGTCGTAGGAATTATTGTATTAAGTCGCAAACAAAAAGCGAGAGATCAAGCATAAAAGAAACTGCTGGAGTAAACATCCAGCAGTTTTGTTTTATGTTGTAGGGGTTTTATTTAGGAAAAATAAAGCTAACGTTCCCGGTCCAGAATGAGCGCCGATGACTGCTCCAACCATTTCAATTAAGATGTTTTCACGTTTGATCCCAAATTCCTGTTCGAGCTTGTCTCTTAATTGTAGAGCCTTGTCTAAATCATCACCGTGGCTAATTCCAATCCATTGCTGGTCTAGATGTTCTCCGCGTTCTTTCATAACCTCTATCATTCTGCTAATGACACGTTTAGCACCACGGATTTTCTCAATCGGAATTAATTTACCGTCTTCAACATGTAGCAAAGGTTTGATTTTTAAAAGAGAACCAATAAAAGCAGATGTTTTAGAAACACGTCCACCGCGGTATAAGTATTCTAAATCGTCAACTGTAAATATATGTTCCATATGTTCAGATTGAAAACGGGCCTCTGCTAAAATTTCTTCAACAGACGCATTTGAATTGGCACACTTGGCAGCCTGTAAAACGACTAAGCCATAACCGATGGATGCACACTTCGTATCAAGAATCGAAATAGGGGCATCGGGAAATTCTTCTTTAACTTCTTGTTCGATTAACTTAGCGGTTTGGTAAGTACCTGATAATTGTGATGAGAAAGCTAGATAAACGAGTGGTGTATTAGATTTCGCATATGTTGTAAAAATATCTTTAAAGGCCTGTGGTGAAACTTGTGATGTTTTGGTTGTTTTACCAGATCGCATCGCATTGTAAATCGTCTCTGGATCGATTGTTTGACCGTCTTTATAATCTGTTTGATCAAGATGTACAGTAAGCGGAACAATCTGGATACCATATTGATCTGCCAATGATTGTGGTAAATCACATGCCGAATCGGCAAGTATTTGTATTGTCATTTTTTCACCTTCAATATATTGTAATAAAATCAACTTTAAGAAAAAAGCAAAAGCATGTATAGTTAAAGAATATCTTAAATAAATTAATAAGCCAAGTGAATTACGTATTTCTTATTGAAGGAAGTAGATAAACTTGATATGATGTTTTGCGGTACAGGAGGAGACAATCATGTTTTTAGTTGAAGCAAAAAGAATCATCATGGTCATTATAGGTGCCTTATTGAATGCACTATCCTTGAATTTCTTCCTTATTAAAGCTAATGTGTACGCAAGTGGTGTAACAGGTGCTGCACAGCTTGTTTCTAGTGTGTTTAAGGATTTTATTCATATTGATATTACAACAGGGATGCTTGTATTTATTATGAACGTTCCTGTACTGATTTTAGGTTGGTTTAAAGTAGGTAAAGGCTTTACCATTTATAGTATGGTTTCTGTGCTCTTTTTAACCTTGTTTTTAGAATTTATTCCTACCATTAGTTTTTCCAATGATATTATGCTAAACGCTGTGTTTGGTGGTTTAATTGGTGGAGTTGGCATTGGGCTAACCTTAAAACTAGGAGCTTCAACAGGTGGAATGGATATCATTGCGATGGTATTGTCGCGTATGAATGATAAGCCAATTGGTAGTTATATGCTTATCTTAAATGGTATTATTATTGTAATGGCGGGTATCCTTTATGAACCTGAAAACGCGTTGTACACATTGCTGACATTATATGTAACGACAAGAGTGATTGATACAATTCATACACGTCACGAAAAAGTCACTGCAATGATTATTACACGTAAAGCAGAAGAGTTACACAGAGCAATTCATAAAAACTTAGTGCGTGGTATAACGATTATTCCAGCACGGGGTGCCTATAGTAATGAGAATAAAAACATGTTATATCTCGTTATTACCCGTTATGAGTTATATGATTTAGAACAAATTATTAACGAAGTAGATCCTAATGCCTTTACGAATATTGTACAAACAACAGGTATTTTTGGTTTCTTTAGAAAAGAAGGAGAAAAAGTCGCTACGGGGGTTAAATCATGAGATATTTTATAATCGGATTGGTCCTTTTGTTAACACTTGTTGGTTGTGGTAATAAAGGAACAAATCATGCAACAAAGTCACCTTCAAATGAAGAGGGTACGGAACAAGCTGATCAAGAAGAAAGTAAGGAGACAGCTGAATTTAAATCCATTGATATTAAAGTAGATGATAAAGAAATCCATTTAACAGGCAATGCAAATGTAAGTAATGGAGCACTTTATTATGAAATTGAAGATCAAGAAGGAAAAGTCTTGTTAAAAGAACAAAAGTTTGAGCTAGAGGAAGCAGAAGGAAACTGGTCTGAATTCGCAATCGACATTCCCACTGAAAAGGTAGAGGATGCTGGAGATACTGCAATTCTATTAATGTATGGTAAAGACGAAAATGGAAAAGAAATGAATCCAAATCATGTACCAGTAGATATGACGATGATGAAATAAGTATAAAAGTAGGCTTTCTTCCAATACTAGGAGAAAGCCTACTTTTATGTTTTAATAACCGTGTTGTTCGAAAACGGCTTTAACTTTTGGAGTTAGTTCTTCCCATTCGACGTCAAAGCCTTTGTTTACAGTAATAAAGTTTTGATAGCCAAATACATTATCAACACCAGTAATGTCCAATAAATCATTCATAATCGCATGTTCACTTGTTTCACCAGGTTTTACAGAGATGCTGTCATCACCTTGAAAAATCATTTTGTCTGTTGTAAATTTAATCGCATTTGGATTAGGTGTTGTTTCTGGACGTACACTCATTTTTAGAATCCCTCCAATATAAATACATATACCATTTATATTAGCTAAAAATGTTTAGGAATACAAATAATTATGTAGGATATGCCCACTTTGTCTAAGTGGGCATATGTTGCAATACTTACACATCACCAGAATGTTTTAGTTATTGCGATTAATCAAGAAGGTTTTGCTCTGTAAGTTGATCTTTTAATTGATCCAACTCTTTTTTCTGACTTTTTGATGCTTCATCATATGCAGCATTGAAGGCGTGTTTTGTTGCATGTTTTTCTTTTTCATTGGCATTGCCATTTTGTTCTGTTAATCGAGCCATCATTGATTTAGCATTTTCGAATAAATTATCTTTTGCCATCAAAAAAACCTCCCCGAACATTTATCCAATTAAAAAGAGCGAACGTTTTGACGTTCACTCTTATTATGTGATAGCTTATTTGTTTTTATAATAGGTAATTATAGGGAGATTAAGCGTTTGTTTTTACGTGTAAGAAATCTTCTAAGAAGACAGCAATACCATCTTCTTCATTTGATAAAGTTGTTTCTTTGGCAACGGATTTTAACGAATCAATTGCATTACCCATTGCAATTCCCATGCCAGCATAATCAAGCATTTCTAAGTCATTATCCTCATCACCGAATGCAATAATACGTTCTTTAGGAATCGAATAATATTCAGACACACGTTTTAGACCTACTGCTTTATTAATGCCTTTTTTAACAATTTCAATAATATCCCAAGGCGCACCCCATTTACGGTGCTCAATCATTTCAGCATGGTGATCATTCAAATGATCACGTAGCATATGAATATTTTCTTTACTTGGATGAATGAGCAAGGATGTCGGGTCAGATTTTAATTCCTGCAGTAAGCTACCGATATGGAAAGGCTCTTTACCTTTCATATGTTTTGGTAAGGTTGCTCTGAAAATATTTAAAATATCTTCATCATATTGATCTAGAAATACTTGGTCTTGGACTTCAGCTAAAATATTTCGTACATTTAAATCATAACAAGTATTTACGATATCATGCGCAGTATCTTTAGGTAATGGTACGTGAGACACTGTCCAATTTGGATTTTTGGGATGATGTACTAAAGCACCATTGAAATTAATCATAGGTGTTGTAAGATCGAGCTCAGAATAATAATCAATACTTGCACGGTGTGGTCGACCTGTTGCAATGACGACAATATGTCCTTGTTCAATAGCTAGTTGAATCATCTGTTTTGAAGCAGGACTAATTTCTTTTTTATCTGTTAACAATGTTCCGTCTAAATCTAAAGCGATTAAATGTTGTTTCATCAATTCATTATTCACCTCATTTCGTTTATTTTATCATGTTATCTTAGGTTCGTACACTAATCTATGCTAGTGTGTATGTTATACGGTAGAACAATTTGTCGTTAGCTTAATCATTTGAAAAAGTCACAAAATATGTTTAAATATAAGATAAGGACTGTATAAAAAGGAGGAATATAACATGGATGACGCTACAAAAGAGAATCTTCTCGGGGCATTAGAGAATGTTATTGACCCTGAATTGGGAATAGATATTGTGAATTTAGGATTAGTATACGATGTTGAATTAGATGAAGAAGGTTTATGTACAGTAACGATGACACTTACTTCAATGGGATGTCCACTTGCTGGTCATATTGAAGCAGATATTAGACGTGCACTTTCAGACCTTCCAGAGATTAAAGACATTAAAGTTGATATTGTATGGAATCCGCCATGGGGCAAAGATAAAATGTCTCGTTATGCTAAGATTGCATTAGGCGTTCCCGATTGATGAAGTGAAAGCTGGTTCATTTAGTTGAATCAGCTTATTTTAATATGTTCAAATAAGGAGAAAACGGGTATATGGAACATAATGCAGCCGTACATATTGTACAAGTAGTGGGATATAAAAATTCTGGGAAAACGACTTTATCTGAAATATTAATTAAGGAACTAACCCTTCTAGGCTTTAAAGTGGGTACGATTAAACATCATGGTCATGGTGGGAAGCCAAATCAAGTACGAAACACCGATAGTTATATACATAAAGAAGCCGGGGCAGTGATAAGTGCTGTTCAAGGTGAGAATGATTGGTTGATCTCTTATACAGCGGGTGACGATTTTACTTTAGAAACGATGATTATGTTCTATGAACAAGCAGGTATGGATATTATTTTAATTGAAGGATTTAAACAGGCAGATTACCGGAAAATTGCTTTAGTAAAAGACGAGACAGAACTAGGAATTGTGGATCAGCTTACGAATGTGCAAGCTGTAGGGGGCTTTACGAAACCTAAAATAGAGACAAATCATCTGACATTTTCAATTCCATCTTTTCAGGAAGCTAAACATGACATCATAAAATTAATAATAAGTGGTGAATAAAAATGAACAAGAACTTTATTGTAACATCCAAGCCAATTGCAATTGATGATGTAATTCAGCAAGTGGTCAGACCTGAAGCAGGTGCGATTTCTACATTTATTGGTATTGCAAGAGAGTTTACGAAAGGGAAACGTACTTTGTTTCTAGAATATGAAGCGTATGTGCCGATGGCTGAAAAGCAACTTGAACAAATTGCTGAGGAGATTCAAGTACAATGGCCTGGAGCTAGAACCGCGATTTCTCATAGGATTGGTCGTTTAGACATATCAGATATAGCTGTAGCCATTGCAGTATCAACACCACATAGAGATGCAGCATTTAAAGCTAGTCGTTATGCGATTGAACGAATTAAGGAAATTGTTCCAATATGGAAAAAAGAACATTGGGAAGACGGTACTGAATGGTTGGGAGATCAATTAGAAACGACGTCCTATAAAACAAATAAACCTTTACAAGGAGAGATGGATGATGATTGATGTATTGTTATTTGCAGGTTTAAAAGAAGCAGCTGGACAAGAAAAGCTTCAGTTGAATATTTCGGGATTAACCATAAAGGAAATGAAAGAAAAGTTAATAGACCTAGACTTACCGAATGTAAAACAAGCTATGATTGCAGTAAATGAAGAATTTGCAACAGATGAATATATTGTTCAACATGGAGATGTTGTTGCACTTATACCGCCCGTTAGTGGAGGTTAAAAGTTCAGTCGCTACGTAGCAACTGAACTTTTTTAAATGAACCAAATAATTAAAAAACCGACAATGACACAATAATAGGCAAAGTATTTTAATTTGCCTTGTTTCATAATGCCCATGAACCATTGAAGCGCATAGAGTGATGCAATAAATGAAGCAAGAAATCCTAAAAAGTATGGTAACCAAAGCGTATGGATATTTGGATCATTGATGATTTTTGGGATGGATAAGGCCATGACCCCGACGCTTATCGGAATGTATAATAAAAATGAAAAGCGCAATGCCGTTTCACGTTTTAATCCAAGTAACATCGCGGCGATAATCGTTGCACCAGAACGACTAATGCCAGGTATCAATGCAATTGATTGAGCAAACCCAATCAAAATAGCATCCTTTAAGGTGATTTGATGATCACCCTTGTATCCATGTAGATGTCGAATCATCCAAATGAAAAATCCTGTAATGATTAAGGTGATGCCAACAACTTGAATCCCAACTAAATGACTTTCGATGATCTCTTCAAATAGTAAACCAATAATCGCAGCAGGTATGGTCGCAATAATCAAATATAAAAGAAAAAAGAAATCATCACGATATAATGTATTTTGAGATCGTACATATTTTAAGCCATTAATTATGAGACGCTTTATGTCAGTACGATATATTATAAAAATGGCACATAATGAAGCTGTATTTACAATGATTTCAAAAGATAGTCCAGTAATGCCGATGTCTAAAATATGCCGTAATAAAATTAGGTGACCGCTTGAGGAAATTGGAATGGGTTCTGTTACACCTTGGACAATCCCGAGAAATATATATTTAAAAAGAAATAAAAAGGCTTGTATCAAATCCATAACGTATTCTCCTTCAATTCATACTACTGTAAAGGTATGATTTTCTAGAGAAAATATGAATTGTGATACAAGCCTTAACATGGAACATCTATCATCATGTATAGAAAAAAATTATCTGTTTTTTGCTGAATCAGGCAAGCATATGTACAGCTTATGCATTGTCGTCCTGTGGTTTTAAGCCAACTTCGGATAATAAAAAGACAGCTACAGAAAAGACACCGGCTATCATTAACGTGAGACCCATGCTAAAGGGCTGTTCACCAATACTACTTAAAATAAAGGAAACCATACTACCTAATAAAATGGACCAAACGATTGTTATGATAAATCTCATAATTGTCACCTCATTTTTTAGATCTGACACTACTTTTAGTTTAGCAAACACGCCTTAAATTTGCCAATATTTATCGTGATGAAATTGTTAAAGCACTACAAAGACGCTTT
>DVIO01000024.1 GCA_018711205.1 Candidatus Avamphibacillus intestinigallinarum
AAAAAGTGCTTGTAAACGCCGGTATGACAACATTCCACTTACCTTTTTGAGAATTGTGGTGCACGACGAGCTGATTTAAGACCGTATTTTTTACGCTCTGTCATACGAGGGTCACGAGTTAGGTAACCTTCGCGTTTCAATGGAGCGCGGTAATCTGGGTCAGCTTTTAGCAATGCACGTGAAATACCGTGACGAATTGCACCTGCTTGTCCTGTAAAGCCACCACCGTGTACGTTTACGAGAATATCGTATGTACCTTCTGTTTCAGTAGCTTGTAATGGTTGATTTAGAATTAATAATTGTGTTTCATATGGGAAGTAGTCTTTTGCTTCACGACCGTTGATTAGGATTTGACCACTTCCTGGTACTAAGCGTACACGAGCTGTTGATTTTTTACGGCGACCTGTGCCGTAGTATTGTACTTGAGCCATCTTTTGATTAACCTCCCTTTAATTAGCCACGAAGTTCGTAAACTTCTGGTTTTTGTGCTTCATGATTATGATTTTCGTCTTTGAAGACGTGTAGTTTTTTAGCCATTTTGCGTCCAAGAGAACCGTTTGGAAGCATGCCTTTAACAGCAAGCTCGATCATTCTTTCCGGTTTTCTATTACGCATTTCGTTAGCGCTTGTTTCTTTAATACCACCGATGTGTCCTGTGTGACGGTAGTACATTTTGTCGCTTAATTTATTACCTGTTAATTCGATTTCAGATGCATTGATGATGATTACATGATCACCTGTGTCTGCATGTGGTGTGTAAGTTGGCTTGTTTTTGCCACGTAGAATCGATGCAACTTCACTTGCTAAACGTCCAAGGCGTTGGCCTTTCGCGTCGATAACAAGCCATTTGCGTTCGATGTTTTGTTCATTCGCCATGAATGTTGTACGCATGGTTATATACCTCCAATAATGTCTATTCGTTTCAATTTATTATTTCAACATAATCAGTCTTCCGGGGCCAATCATGGTATAGAAATAAAATGCCATTTACTATCTTACCTCAAACACAGGGTGAAGTCAACTCATTCTCGGATTTTTCCGATTAAAAATCTGCTTCATTTTTCAGTGTTTCATCTGCGTTTTTATAAGAAACTCCCCATAAGTATAAACCCTGTGGTGGCGCGGTCGGACCAAGTAATCGACGGTCTTTTTGCTCTAACCATTCTGGGACGATAGTTGCTTCATATTTCCCCCTACCAATATCAAGTAAAGCACGTACCATAATCCGCACCATATTATAGAGAAAACCATTGCCTCGGAACGTAAAAATGAGCATCGTCCCCTCTGCTTCAATTGATACGTCATACAGCGTGCGAATGCGTGAGCCTTTTACTGATGTTTTTGCTGAGGCAAACGTAGTAAAGTCATGTGTTCCTAAAAAATATGTACAAGCTTCATCCATCGCAGCGATATGTAATTCATATGGATAAAGATAAGCATATTGTCGCTTAAACACATCATAGTGTTCGCTAGTCTCTACGTAATACCGGTATTCTTTTTCCACCGCATCATACCTTGCATGAAAGTCATCCGCGACAGCTTCTACCGCTTCAATAAACATATCATCTGGCAGCAATGTATTCAGTGCCCGCTCCCAGTTATGCGCTTGCATACGGAGTGACGACTGGAAATGAAATACTTGGCCTTTCGCATGCACACCTTTATCTGTTCTACCCGCACTATGAATTCGGATGCCTTCACCTTTATGAATTTTTTTGAGTGCTTTTTCCAGCTCACCTTGAATCGTTCGGTGCTTCGGCTGAACTTGGGAACCTGCATAATGCGTACCATCATAGCTCACGATACATTTGAACGTATTCATCCACGTCACCTCCTATGTATAGCTTCTCGTCACGAACAATAACACGACCATGATGATAAAAATCGTATAGGCGACATAATCTCTCATGCTTACTTGTAACGCACGTAATTTAGAGCGTCCTTCATCTCCACGATAACCTCGCGCCTCCATCGCCATCGCCAGTTCTTCCGCTCGTTTAAACGCACTAACAAACAATGGTACAAGCAGTGGCACGATTGCTTTCACACGGTCGGTTAATTTCCCCGTCTTAAAGTCAACACCTCGTGCTGCTTGTGCTTTTGAGATTTTATCCGTTTCCTGCATCAATGTCGGGATGAATCGTAGTGAAATCGACATCATAAGTGCGAGTTCATGCACAGGGAAACGGACTTTTTTCAGTGGTGCGAGTAAATATTCAATTGCGTCGGTAATCTCAATTGGTGTCGTCGTTAGCGTTAATAATGACGTCACGAGAATTAATAAGAAGAACCGCATCGAGATTTTAACCCCTTGTACAAGGGCCCCTGAGTAAATCTCGATGAATTTCCATTCAAAGAGGACGGTTCCTTCTTTCGTGACAATTAAATGTAGGATAAACGTAAACACAATTAAAAACCAGACGGGTGTAAGTCCCTTGACGATAAATCGAGTTGGTACTCGTGATAATCCAATAGAGAGAAATGCAAATGCAACAAGCGTGACATAGCTCCATAGATTATTTGCCAAAAATACCGAAAAAATAAATAGAAAGATGATGACCATTTTCGTCCGAGGGTCGAGTCGATGAATGATCGAGTTACTCGGAACATATTGGCCGATGATCATAAGATTATTCATCTTGCCCCACCCCTTTTACAACCGCCTTAATTTCCTTTGCGAGTTCATGTGCTGATTGTTTATGAAAAGGAATGGAAGTCTTAAATGTCTGTTCGAACGCATCGAGGAAATCTACCATTTCTGGTACATCTAGCTGTACCTGAGCTAGTTTATCTTTCTCTATCAGTACCTCTTCTGGTTTGCCTTCCATATACTTTTGTCCATCATTTAGAATGAGCAGATGGTCTGCATATTTCACCGCATCGTCCATATTATGGGTGACAAATACTGTCGTCAGACCTTCTTCCTGATGCAGCTGATAAAACATATCCATCATCTCTTGTTGCCCACGTGGATCCAGTCCTGCTGTCGGTTCATCTAATACGAGTAATTTTGGTTTCGTTGCCAGTACTCCAGCAATGGCCACACGGCGCATTTGACCGCCACTTAATTCAAATGGCGAACGTTCTAATAATTCCGGTGATAAGCCAACTGCTGCTGTGGCACGCTCTACTCGCCTCTCAATCTCCACTTTATCGACTCCGAAATTCTCCGGACCAAATGCAATATCCTTGGCAACAGTTTCAGCGAATAATTGGTGCTCTGGATATTGGAAAACAACCCCTACTTGACTACGTAAGGCGCGAAAGTCTTCTGGCTTCTCTGTCTTCGATAAATGAAAGTCACCAATTTGCACCTCACCTGAAGTCGGGCGTAATAAGCCATTCAACAATTGAATCATTGTCGACTTACCTGATCCCGTATGTCCGACAACCCCAAGAAACGTACCAGCCGGCACATGAAAACTGAGCGCTTGTAACGCAGTATGCTCAAACGGTGAATTCATTTGATAAATATATCCTACATCTGTGAATGTAATGTCCATAATGCGTCCAACAACTCCTCATGATTCAAAGGATCCTCGTTCAAGATAACCCCCTGGCTTTTTAGTTCTTCTGCTAATACAGTCGTAAACGGCACATCTAAACCGATTGCTTGCAGGGCGTCTCGCTGCACGAAAATCTCACGTGGTTTGCCCATTTGCCATACCTCACCTTGATTCATCACAATTAACCGGTCTGCATCCGCAACTTCCGCTAAATCATGGGTAATCGAAATGAGTGACAGGGATTCACTCGCCTGTACCGTTTGAATCGTTTGCATGATTTCTTTTCTTCCTCTTGGATCAAGCATCGCTGTCGCCTCATCCAAAATAAGAACTTGAGGTGAAATCGCAAGCACACTCGCAATCGCCACACGTTGTTTTTGTCCACCTGATAATCGGTGAGGTTCGGTTAATAGATAATCTTTCATATTGACAGCAGCTAGTGTCTCGTCAATACGTCGGATCATCTCTTCTCGGGGAAAGCCTCGATTCTCCATTCCGAACGCAACATCATCTTGAACAGTCGTGCCGACAAATTGATTGTCTGGATTTTGAAAGACCATCCCGATATTACGACGAAGATCCCAGATTGTTTCCTCCGTAAGCCGTGTTCCATCGATGTAAATCTCGCCTTCTTGCGGGAAGAGCAGGCCATTGATGAGCTTGGCAATGGTCGACTTGCCTGAACCATTATGACCAATGATGGCAACCCATTCGTCTTTATAGATTGTGAATGATAGATGCTTCAATACCCATGGATGGTCGTCTCCATAACGAAAGGATACATCTTTAAATTCAATTAATGGTTCTAGCTCGCTCATCTTCATCTCTCCCTCAGCGTCACATGCGTTCTGCCTATTTAAATGCTGTTCAAATTGCCGTCCATATGCTATATGTATCATATCATGTAAAGCCAACATCCGTATAAAAAATCGGCATTTGCCTTCAATTGTGCAAATGCCGATGCTTATCCGTTCATCCTGTCAGCTTTGAAAGCAAAAAAAGGGCTGGGATGCACCTCCAGAAGAGATTCAGTCCTGCCCCTTGCTGCAAAATAGCCTTATTAAACGAGTTCAATAATAGCCATTTCTGCACCATCACCTTGACGAGTTCCTAGTTTAAGGATACGTGTATATCCACCTTGGCGATCTTCATAACGTTTTGCAACGTCATCAAATAGTTTTTGAATAACGTTATCATCTTCACTTGCTGCTTGATTGTATAAGAATGATGCTGCTTGGCGACGTGCGTGAAGATCTCCACGTTTACCAAGTGTAATCATTTTATCAGCTGTCGATCTAAGCTCTTTCGCTTTAGAGACAGTTGTCTCAAGACGCTCATGAATGATTAAGTCAGTTGTTAAATTACGAAGCAACGCTAAACGTTGATCTGTTGAACGACCTAATTTTCTAGCCATGGAATGTCCCTCCTTCTTAGAGAATCATAGGATGCAAATATTAAAATCAGTCATCATCACGTAAGCCAAGACCAAGTTCATCTAACTTGATTTTAACTTCATCTAGCGATTTACGACCTAGATTTCGTACTTTCATCATATCTTCTTCAGATTTATTTGCGAGTTCTTGTACGGTATTAATACCAGCACGTTTCAAGCAGTTATAAGAACGAACCGAAAGATCAAGCTCTTCAATGGTCATTTCCATGACTTTCTCTTTTTGGTCCTCTTCTTTTTCTACCATAATCTCTGCGTTTTGAGCCTCGTCTGTTAAACTAATGAAAATATTCAAATGCTCGTTAAAGATTTTAGCACCAAGAGAAACTGCTTCCTCAGGACGAATACTTCCATCTGTTGTCACATCGATTGTTAGCTTATCGTAGTTTGCACTTTGACCAATTCTCGTATCTTCAACCTGATACGTGACACGTTTAACAGGTGTGAAAATAGAGTCAACGGGAATAACCCCAATTGGTTGATCATCTGTTTTGTTGAATTCAGCCGGAACATAGCCGCGACCATGTTGTGCTGTAAGCTTCATATGCAGGTGACCTTTAGCATTCAAAGTAGCAATTTCAAGTTCTGGGTTAAGCACTTCAACATCACTATCAAATGTTAGATCTGCTGCGGTTACTTTCCCTTCACCTTGAACATCGATTTCTAATGTTTTTTCTTCTTCAGAATAAATTTTCAGGGCCAACTTTTTCAAGTTTAAAACAATCGTCGTTACATCTTCAACAACCCCATCGATTGTTGAAAATTCATGCAACGCACCATCGATTTGTACTGATGTAATCGCTGCACCTGGAAGCGAAGATAGTAGGATACGACGTAAAGAGTTACCTAAAGTTGTACCATATCCACGTTCTAGTGGTTCAACGACAAATTTTCCAAAAGAAGCATCATCGCTCAGCTCAACCGTTTCAATTTTTGGTTTTTCAATTTCGATCATTATAATAGCCCTCCTCTAAACGTCGAAACCCCGGTTAGACATCTGGCCTAACCGAAATTCCTCAAATAGGTAGATGGCGTTTCTATCCTATTGTCTTCATTTCGTACGAGTTTTGTCATAGACGCCTTTGTTAAGACTACAAGGGATATCAATCATGGATAACCTTAAGTTAGTCGTTTGAAACGATTCCCCTTTGAATCACATACCGATAAAACCACGAGCCTTTTACATTTAGCTATCATACCCATTATGGGAAAGTGTGACAAATTATATACGTTTATACACGACGACGTTTTGGTGGGCGACAACCGTTATGTGGAACTGGAGTAACATCAACAATTGCAGTTACGTCTAAACCTGCAGCTTGAAGTGAACGGATTGCAGCTTCACGACCTGCACCTGGGCCTTTTACTGTAACGTCCAATGTTTTCATTCCACTATCAATCGCACCTTTAGCTGCTGTTTCTGCTGCCATTTGAGCAGCAAATGGAGTAGATTTTCTTGAACCTTTGAATCCAAGAGAACCAGCAGAACTCCAAGAAACTGCATTACCTTGTTTATCCGTAATTGTAACAATTGTGTTGTTAAATGTAGAACGGATATGTGCAATACCTGATTCTATATTCTTTTTCACACGACGCTTTTTACTTTGTGTTTTTTGTGCCATTTGATTAGCTCGCCTCCTTCACTTTATTTTTTCTTGTTAGCCATCGTACGACGTGGACCTTTACGTGTACGTGAGTTGTTTTTCGTTTTTTGACCACGAACTGGTAAGCTACGACGGTGACGAATACCTCGGTAAGAACCGATTTCGATTAAACGTTTAACGTTTAAAGAAGTTTCACGACGAAGATCACCTTCGACTGAATATTGCTCAATTGCTTTACGGATTGAGCTTAATTCATCTTCAGTTAAATCTCGTACACGTGTATCTTCTGAAACGCCAGCCTCTTTAAGGACTTCTTGTGCAGTTGCTTTACCAATACCATAAATATATGTTAATGAGATAACAATACGTTTTTCACGTGGAATATCAATACCTGCAATACGTGCCATATATTTTGTGCACCTCCTGTTTTACAATTGGTCGGATATTTCCGATTAAATCAAGTGAAAAATACACATGTATTTAGCCTTGTTTTTGTTTATGTTTAGGGTTTTCACAGATTACCATTACTTTACCTTTGCGTTTAATAACTTTACATTTCTCGCAAATTGGTTTTACGGACGCTCTTACTTTCATCGTCTTTACCTCCTTATTGATCGGAGCCTGTTTTATTTATAACGGTACGTAATTCGTCCTTTAGTTAAATCATACGGAGAAAGTTCAACCGTTACTTTATCCCCTGGTAGAATACGAATGAAGTGCATGCGAATCTTACCAGAGACGTGTGCAAGTACTGTATGGTCGTTTTCAAGCTCTACTTTAAATGTTGCATTCGGTAATGTTTCGAGCACAGTACCTTCTACTTCAATTACATCTTCTTTCGCCATCGTGTTGATCCTCCTTCTCTAAATCAGTCACATACTCATTTATAAACTTATCTATGGCAAATCTTAATTTCCCATTTGTGACGCGACCAGTTTCCAGAAGGCTGCTTTGGACTTCCGGAGAAATGTAATCTTGTGCTTCAATATGGTTTAAGTTCTTCTTCTTAGGTCTATCATATTTGCGCTTTTCTCCGTCAGCTAATATGACATATCGATTGTCAATCATATCAATGACAATCGCATATTGCCCTGCCTCTCGTCCTTGCATGATACGAACAATTTGACCTATTCGCAAAATCGAATCAGCTTCGCTCAACAACGATCACCTTCACTTAGGCTTATTGGGATTCATTTATGAATGTAGAGCTTTTTCAAACCGTTACATTCACCCATTTGAAATCAAGATGCTGATTCCATTATAACTTTTTTGACTCGTTTTTTCATTAAAACCGGATTGAAAAAGTTACCAATTAGCCAAGGATTGCTTGGATATCAGCAAAAACATCATTAATGTCTTGATTACCATTAATTGTTTTGAGATAGCCTTGTTTTTGATAAAAATCTAATAGCGGTTGTGTTTGTTTAATGTTAACAGCTAAACGATTCTTAACCGTTTCTGGTTGATCATCATCTCGCTGAATCAACTCTGAGTTATCATTGTCACATTTGCCCTCTTCTTTAGGAGGGTTATATAACACATGATATGTCGCTCCGCATGACGGACAAATTCTACGACCTGTCAGGCGCTCCACTAAGTTTTCCTCAGGTACATCAATATGAAGTACATGATCAATTCGCTTATTCATTGAGCTAAGAAGAGCATCCAACGCTTCTGCTTGTGCAATTGTTCTTGGGAAACCATCAAGAAGAAAACCATCTTTACAATCATCTTTTTGTAAACGTTCTTCTACGATGCCGATTGTAACCTCATCTGGAACAAGATTACCTTCGTCCATGAATGCTTTTGCTTTCTTGCCAAGCGTTGTACCTTCTTTGATAGCTGAACGGAACATGTCTCCTGTTGATATATGAGGGACTGCATATGTTTTTGTTATTTTCTCTGCCTGTGTGCCTTTACCAGCACCAGGAAGCCCCATCAAAATCAAGTTCAATACTTTCCCCCGCTCTCTAAACGCGGCTTAGCATTACCGGATAAATCCTTTGTAATGACGTTTAACCAATTGGCTCTCCAATTGTTTCATTGTCTGTAACGCAACACCTACTACAATGAGTAAGCTGGTACCTCCAATTTGAATGGATTGTGGCAAGTTTGCAATGCCACCAAGCACAATTGGCAACACAGAAACAGCTGCTAGGAAAATTGCCCCTACAAATGTCAATCGATTGATCACACGTGTAAGGTACGCTTCTGTTTTTTTACCAGGTCTAATACCTGGAATATAGCCGCCTTGTTTTTGCAGATTTTCTGCCATTTGCTCAGGATTCACTTGAACAAATGTATAGAAATAGGTAAATGCGATAATCAACACAACGTAAATAACCATTCCGATAGGTTGTGTGTAATCAAAGATTCTTTCGATAGTTGCTGCAGTATCACCTTCAAAGAAGTTGGCGATCGTTCTAGGTGCCATAATGAATGCTACAGCAAAGATTACTGGAATAACCCCTGCCGCATTTACTTTTAAAGGTAGATGTGTGGATTGCCCACCAACTGGAGTATGATTATTCATTTTCTTAGCATATTGAATTGGAATTTTTCGTAATGCTTGTAGTATAAAAATGACACCAACTGTTACAGCAACAATAACTAGTAAAATCAACGCTACAATGACAATATTGATAAATAGTTCATCGCCTGGATTCGTAAAGTATTGTGCGTAAAGTTGTTGCGCTCCGTTAGGGATGGCAGCTACAATCCCTGAGAAGATGATAATGGAAATCCCATTACCCACTCCATTTGCAGTGATTTGTTCACCAAGCCACATAAGGAACGCTGTACCACTTGTTAATACAACAGCAATGATAAGAAGTGTTCCAATGTTTGAATTGCTAATCAGCATACCGTTTGCCATTGTGTTAAATCCAATGGACAACGCGATTGCCTGAATAAAAGCTAAGACGATCGTAGCATATCGCGTCACTTGTGCGATCTTCTTACGGCCCATCTCACCTTGTTTCTTCCATTCGGCGAACTTAGGCACAACATCCATTTGTAACAATTGCATAATAATCGAGGCAGTAATATAAGGCATAATCCCCATTGCGAAAATGGAGAAGTTCTTAAGTGCCCCACCGCCAAATGTGTTCAGTAAACCAAACACATTCTGTTGGCTCATAAAATCAATTGCTTCTTTATTCGTAAATGGTACGGGGATAAACGTTCCTAAGCGAAAAACGATTAACATCAGTAACGTAAATACAATTTTTCGCCTAATATCACGTACCTTCATGAAATTGGATATTGTACGAAACATTAGATCACCTCGGCTTTACCGCCTGCTGCTTCAATTGCTTCTTTTGCAGAAGCTGAGAATTTATTCGCTTTAACAGTGAATTTTTTGTTTACTGAACCTTGGCCTAATACTTTAAGACCAGCTTTTAGATTCTTCACAACACCAGCTTCTACTAATGATTCTGCAGAGATTTCTGCACCATCTTCAAAACGGTCATTCAATGTTTCTAGGTTTACAATAGCATATTCTTTACGGTTGATATTAGTAAATCCTCGTTTCGGTAGACGTTGGAATAGAGGCATTTGTCCCCCTTCAAATCCAGGTCTTACACCGCCACCTGTACGTGCTTTTTGACCTTTATGACCACGGCCAGATGTTTTTCCGTTTCCAGAAGACATCCCACGACCTACACGATTACGGGTTTTACGAGCACCTTCATTTGATACTAACTCATGAAGTTTCATCCGAGCACCTCCTCTTCATTTGAGTATTATATTTCTTTAACTGTTACAAGATGAGACACTTTGTTAATCATCCCACGAAGTGAATCTGAATCGTCATGTACGATTGATTGACGAATTTTTTTAAGTCCAAGTGTTTGAATCGTTCTTTTTTGGTCTTCCTTTGCTCCAATAACACTGCGCTTGAGGGTGATTTCTAATTTGTTAGACATACGTTTTCCCTCCTTATCCTAACAGTTCTTCGACAGACTTTCCACGTAGTTTCGCTACGTCTTCTGCGCTCTTCAAGTTACTTAGTCCATTAATTGTTGCTTGAATTACGTTGATTGGTGTGTTTGATCCTAATGATTTTGTTAGAATGTCACCTACACCAGATAACTCTAATACCGCACGAACTGGTCCACCTGAGATAACCCCAGTACCTTCAGCAGCTGGTTTCATAAGTACGTTCCCTGAACCAAAGCGACCATGGATTTCATGTGGAATCGTTGTTCCAACAATCGGTACAGCAACTAGATTTTTCTTCGCGTCATCTACTGCTTTTTTGATTGCATCTGGAACCTCTTGAGCTTTACCAGTACCAAAGCCTACATGTCCGTTTTTGTCCCCAACTACTACAAGAGCAGCGAAACGGAAACGACGTCCACCTTTTACTACTTTAGCTACAC
Organism: Candidatus Avamphibacillus intestinigallinarum; assembly: GCA_018711205.1. GTDB lineage: Bacteria > Bacillota > Bacilli > Bacillales > Amphibacillaceae > Avamphibacillus > Avamphibacillus intestinigallinarum. The sequence goes on from DVIO01000024.1 coordinate 10,946, forward strand.
GGTTAATTGTTACCACACGTTCTTCAATATCTAACTTACTAGCATCAATTTGATTTGCCATCAATATCCCTCCTTTAACGATTAAAACTCAAGTCCAGCCTCACGTGCTGCCTCGGCAAGTGCTTTCACACGTCCATGATATAGGTAACCGCCACGATCAAAGACAACTGATTTAATGCCTTTTTCTGCGCCACGTTTAGCAATCAATTCGCCAACTTTTTCTGAAGCTTCCACGTTACTTGCTGTATCAAGGCTTAATTCTTTATCGATAGAAGAAGCACTTGTAAGTGTCACTCCATTAATATCATCAATTAACTGTGCGTAAATGTTTTTGTTTGAACGATAAACGTTTAAGCGTGGGCGTTCAGCTGTTCCAGAAACATTTTTACGAACACGTGCATGTCTCTTTTTACGTGAAACGTTTTTATCTAGCTTTGTGATCATACTGGTCACTCCTTTCTGTTCATCTTAAGAACCTACTTACTTAGCAGTTTTACCTTCCTTACGACGTACAACTTCGTCTTTGTAACGAATACCTTTTCCTTTGTACGGTTCAGGTGGTCTGATTGCACGGATGTTAGACGCAACAGCACCAACTAATTCTTTGTCGATTCCTTTAACGATTACTTGTGTATTTTTTGGAACATCGAATTCAATGCCCTCAATATGTTCAATTTCAACTGGATGTGAGTAACCTGCACTAACTACAAGTTTTTGACCTTGTAATGCAGCACGGTAACCAACACCAATAATTTCTAGTTCTTTTTCATATCCTTTTGAAACACCTACAACCATATTGTTTAGCAGGCTGCGTGTTGTTCCGTGAAGTGAACGATGTTCTTTACCTTCAGTAGGACGTTCGAACGTAATTACTTTATCATCGATATTAACTTTAATATCTGCATGCAAGTCTTTTGTTAGAGTTCCTTTAGAACCTTTCACTGTAGCAGTGTTTCCGTCTAAAGTAACCTCAACACCTTCTGGAATTTCAATTGGTTTAAGTCCAATACGTGACATGCGATGCACCTCCAATCTATTAAAAATTGATTACCAAATATATGCTAAAATTTCTCCACCGACAGCTTGAGAACGAGCTTCTTTGTCAGTAAGTACACCTCTTGAAGTCGATACGATTGCTGTACCAAGACCGTTTAGTACACGAGGTACTTCAGTTGCTTTTGCATAAACACGTAAACCAGGTTTACTAATACGTTTCACACCTGTAATTACACGATCTTCGTTTGCACTATATTTCAGGTATAAACGTAGTGCACCTTGTTTGTTATCTTCAATGTATTCGTAATCACGGATATAACCTTCACGCTTTAAAATATCAGCAATTTCTTTTTTCATTTTGGAAGCAGGTAGCTCCAACTTTTCGTGTTTAACCATATTCGCATTACGAATACGTGTAAGCATATCTGCTATTGGGTCAGTCATTACCATTACTCATTACCTCCTTCCCGATACGGGGTTTACCAGCTTGCTTTTTTGACGCCAGGAATTTGTCCTTTATGGGCAAGTTCACGGAAACAAATACGGCAAAGCTTAAATTTTCTTATTACTGAATGTGGTCTACCACAACGTTCACAACGTGTATATTCACGTACTTTAAATTTTTGAGGACGTTGTTGTTTAACGATCATAGACTTTTTAGCCACGTTTTTCCCTCCTTGGATTGTTAATGCTTACTTCTGGAAAGGCATGCCCAATTGCGATAGAAGTTCACGTGCTTCTTCGTCTGTATTAGAAGTTGTTACGATAACAATATCCATACCACGAATTTTGCTCACTTTATCATAATTGATTTCCGGGAAGATCAGCTGTTCTTTAACACCTAATGTATAGTTACCACGGCCATCAAATGCTTTTTTAGAAATACCTCGGAAGTCTCTTACACGTGGAAGTGATACTGAAATTAATTTTTGTAAGAATTCGTACATACGCTCACCACGAAGTGTTACTTTTGCACCGATTGGCATTCCTTCACGTAAACGGAATCCAGCGATTGATTTTTTCGCACGTGTCACAATAGGTTTTTGACCAGAGATTAAAGATAATTCTTCTACAGCATTATCTAATACTTTTGAGTTTTGAACTGCATCACCAACACCCATGTTAATGACAATTTTATCGATTGCTGGAACTTGCATATTTGATTCATAGTTGAATTTACTAATTAGAGATGGTGTAATCTCTTCTTGATATCTTCTTTTTAGTTCGTTCATCATGTAGACCTCCTTTCATTTCGTTGTTTCTATCTTTCAGAAACGTCGTTAAAAACTTCTCCAGTTTTTTTAGACACACGATATTTCTTACCATCACGTACTTCGAAACCAACGCGAGTCGGTTCGTTTGTTTTCGGATCTAGTGGCAATACGTTAGAAACGTGGATCGCAGCTTCTTGACTTAAAATTCCACCTTGTGGATTGTCTTGAGAAGGCTTCGCATGTTTCTTAACAATATTGATTCCTTCAACTAAAACACGTTCTTTTTTAGGGTAAACTTCAAGGATAACGCCTTCTTTACCACGGTCTTTACCGGAAAGAACTTTTACTTTATCGCCTTTTTTTACATGCATTCTTAGTGCACCTCCCTATTGGGCTTATCTTAAAACTTATAAAACTTCTGGAGCTAACGATACAATTTTCATGTATTTAGCATCACGTAATTCACGTGCAACTGGTCCGAAGATACGAGTACCTCTCGGGCTCTTATCATCACGGATGATTACTGCTGCATTTTCATCAAAACGAATATATGAACCGTCTTTACGACGAGCACCTGTTTTCGAACGAACAATTACAGCTTTAACAACCTCACCTTTTTTGACAACGCCACCTGGTGTTGCGGTTTTCACAGAACACACAATGACATCACCAATATTAGCTGTTTTGCGTCCAGAACCACCAAGCACTTTAATTGCTTGAACTTCACGCGCACCAGAGTTGTCAGCAACTTTTAAGCGAGTTTCTTGTTGAATCATATCTTGCAACCTCCCTTCGAATACCGAACCAAGACTTTATTATATAATTACTGCTTCTTCTACTACTTCTACCAGACGGAATCGTTTTGTAGCTGATAGAGGTCGCGTTTCCATAATACGGACGATATCGCCGTTTTTCGCTTGATTATTTTCATCATGCGTTTTAAGCTTTTTAGAATATTTTACGCGTTTACCATAAAGTTTATGGAATTTATACGTTTCAACAAGTACAGTGATTGTTTTGTCCATTTTGTCAGACACAACACGACCAGTGTACTCTTTACGATTATTGCGTTCGCTCATGACCGTAATCCCTCCTATAACGAATTAGTTGTTAACAGTAAGTTCACGTTCACGAACAACTGTTTTTAGACGTGCAATAGACTTTCTTACTTGACGAATACGTGCTGTATTTTCAAGTTGTCCAGTTGCAAGTTGGAATCTTAAATTGAAAAGTTCTTCTTTTAAAGATTTAACTTTTTCTTCAATTTCGGCAGTGGTTAAATTTCTAATTTCTTCAGCCTTCATTGATTTCACCACCAATTTCTTCACGTTTTACAAACTTAGTTTTAATCGGAAGCTTATGAGAAGCAAGACGTAGTGCTTCACGAGCAACTTCTTCTTCTACACCAGCGATTTCAAACATAATTTTTCCTGGTTTTACAACTGATACCCATCCTTCAACTGCACCTTTACCAGAACCCATACGAACTTCTAAAGGTTTAGCTGTATATGGTTTATCAGGGAAAATCTTAATCCATACTTTACCGCCACGTTTCATGTAACGCGTCATTGCGATACGAGCAGCTTCTATTTGACGACTTGTGATCCATGCTGGTTCAACAGCTTGTAGGCCGTAATCACCGAATGCTACCGATCTACCACCTTTTGCTTGACCTCTCATGCGACCACGATGTTGTTTACGATATTTAACACGTTTAGGCATTAACATATTTATTGCCTCCTTCCTTATTTTTCAGTTTTAGTTGGAAGGACTTCTCCACGATAGATCCATACTTTAACACCGAGTTTACCGTAAGTTGTATCGGCTTCAGCAGCGCCATAATCAATGTCTGCACGTAATGTATGAAGTGGTACAGTTCCTTCACTATAATGTTCAGCACGAGCCATGTCAGCTCCACCTAGACGACCAGATACTTGTGTTTTGATACCTTTTGCACCAGCGCGCATTGCACGTTGGATAACTTGTTTTTGAGCTCTACGGAACGAAATACGGTTCTCAAGTTGAGTTGCAACGTTCTCAGCTACTAATTTAGCGTTAAGATCAACTCGTTTAACTTCTACGATGTTGATGTGAACACGTTTACCAGTTAGGTTGTTAAGGGCTTTACGTAATGATTCAACTTCTGAACCACCTTTACCAATAACCATACCTGGTTTACCAGTGTGAATCGTGATGTTTACACGGTTTGCTGCACGTTCGATTTCAATTGATGAAACCGCAGCAGTTTTTAGACGATTTTCAAGATATTCTCTCACACGAATATCTTCATGTAATAGATCTGCGTAATCTTTGTCTGCGTACCATTTTGACTCCCAGTCTTTAATGATACCAACACGAAGACCCGTTGGATTTATTTTTTGACCCACTGACTACCCCTCCTTCTGTTCTGATACGACTAATGTAATATGACTTGTGCGTTTGTTAATTTTACTTGCACGACCTTGTGCACGTGGACGAAAACGTTTCATTGTTGCGCCTTCATCAACAAATGCTTCAGACACATATAAATTATCCGTATCCATTTCGTAATTATGTTCTGCGTTTGCAATAGCAGATTTCAAGACCTTTTCTACAACAGGAGAAGCTCCACGTTGAGTAAGATTCAAAATTGCGATTGCTTCACCAACGTTTTTTCCTCGAATAAGATCAATCACTAAACGGACTTTACGAGGAGCAATACGTACTGATTTTGCAACTGCTTTAGCTTGCATAGTTTATGCCTCCTCTCCTATTAGCGTTTTGTTTTCTTGTCATCGCTTGCATGCCCTTTATACGTACGGGTTGGAGCGAATTCACCTAATTTATGTCCAACCATATCCTCTGTTACATAAACAGGCACATGTTTACGTCCATCATAAACTGCAAATGTATGGCCTATGAATGTTGGGAAAATTGTTGAACGTCTAGACCATGTTTTAATGACTTGCTTTTTATTACCTTCATTTAGATTTTCAACTTTTTTCAAAAGATGATCATCTGCAAAAGGTCCTTTTTTTAAGCTGCGGCCCATGGAAGAACCTCCTTTCGAACTTTACGAAACAGATCAACTATTTCGTATGATTTATTTTTTGCGTTCGCGAACGATATATTTGTTCGATGCTTTGTTACGATGACGTGTTTTGTATCCAAGTGTCGGTTTGCCCCATGGTGACATAGGAGATACTCGACCGATTGGTGTACGTCCTTCACCACCACCGTGTGGGTGATCATTCGGGTTCATTACAGAACCACGTACTGTCGGGCGTTTACCTGCCCAGCGTGAGCGACCTGCTTTACCTACACGTACAAGCTCATGTTCAATGTTTCCTACTTGACCTACAGTAGCACGGCAAGTTGAAAGTACTAGGCGTACCTCACCAGATGCTAAACGAACAAGTGTATATTTGTCTTCACGACCTAGGATTTGCGCTTCTGCTCCAGCAGAACGTGCTAATTGACCACCGCGTCCTGGTTTCAATTCGATATTATGGATGACAGTACCAATTGGAATATTGATAAGTGGTAGTGCGTTCCCTACTTTAATATCTGCATTTTCTCCAGATTCAATTTTTTGATCAACTTTTAATCCTTTTGGTGCTAGAATATAACGCTTCTCGCCATCTGCATAGTGAATTAATGCAATGTTAGATGTACGGTTTGGATCATATTCGATTGTAGCAACGCGTCCTGGTATTCCATCTTTGTCGCGTTTGAAATCGATGATACGATATTGACGTTTATGGCCACCGCCATGATGACGTGTCGTAATTTTACCTTGATGGTTACGACCAGCACGTTTTGATAACGGGCTTAATAGCGTTTTTTCTGGTTGGTCAGTTGTAATTTCTGAGAAGTCTAATTTAGACATATTACGGTGACCATTCGATGTTGGTTTAAACTTTTTAATCGCCATCTATGTTCTCCTCCTTTTATTAGAAATGATTATGCTTCAAAGAAGTCTAGTTCTTTACTATCTTCTGTTAGCTCAACAATTGCTTTTTTACGATCTGAACGGTATCCGCCGTAACGGCCCATTCTTTTGAATTTACCTTTTACAGTTGACGTGTTCACTTTTTTAACGTTCACGTCGAAAATCTCTTGTACAGCATATTTGATTTCAGTCTTGTTCGCCTTAGGACTTACTTCAAATGTGTATTTTTTTTCAGCCATTAAATCAGCAGAGTGTTCTGTGATTACAGGGCGTTTCAGAATATCTCGAGCATCCTTCATTATGCGAACACCTCCCCTGCTTTTTCAGCTGCGTCCTTCGTAATAACTAATTTGTCATGCGTTAACAAATCAAGTACATTCACTTCTTCTACTGTTAACACTTTAACAGACTTCAAGTTATTCGCTGAACGGATTACATTGTCGTTTCTATCAGTTGTAACGATCAATGCTTTTTCACCAGCTTTAAGTGCATCTAAAAGATTTACAATCTCTTTTGTTTTAGGAGCATCTAGTGAGATGTCTTCTAATACAAATAGATCTTCTTCTTTTACTTTTGATGATAAAGCTGAGCGTAATGCTAAGCGACGAACTTTTTTAGGTAGTTTGTAGCTGTAATTACGTTCCGTAGTTGGACCGAATACTACTCCACCACCAACCCATTGTGGTGAACGAATTGAACCTTGTCTTGCACGTCCTGTACCTTTTTGACGCCAAGGTTTACGTCCTCCGCCTCGTACTTCTGAACGGTTTTTAACTGCATGTGTTCCTTGTCTTAAAGAAGCACGTTGCATTAAAACCGCCTCATGTAAAACATGTGTGTTTGGTTCGATACCAAAAACTGCTTCGTTTAATTCAACGTCTCCAGCTTGTGTACCGTCTTGTTTGAAAACTGTTACTTTTGGCATGACATTTCCTCCCTTCACAAAAAATTATTTAACTTTAACTGCACTTTGTAATTTTACAAATGATTTTTTAGCTCCAGGAATATTTCCTTTTACTAAAATAAGGTTTTTGTCTTCATCAACATTAACGATTTCCAAGTTTTGGATTGTGATTTTTTCAGAACCCATATGACCTGGTAATTTTTTGCCTTTAAACACATGACTTCCGTCTACAGGACCCATTGAACCTGGTGCTCTGTGGAAATGAGAACCGTGTGACATTGGTCCGCGTGCTTGATTGTGGCGTTTAATTGCCCCTTGGAAACCTTTACCTTTTGAAGTACCAGTTACATCAACTTTGTCCCCTGCTTCAAAAATGTTAACGCTGATTTCTTGTCCGAGTTCATGCTCGTCAAGATTAGCGTTACGGATTTCACGAATGTAGCGCTTAGGAGCAGTTTCTGCTTTTTCTGCATGACCTTCTTGCGCCTTGTTTAAACGTGATTTTCTTTCATCTTGGAAGCCGAGTTGAATTGCCTCATAACCATCTACTTCCGCTGTTTTCTTTTGTAATACAACGTTTGGTTCTGCTTGAATTACAGTAACTGGGATTAGTTCACCATTTTCTGCAAAAACCTGAGTCATACCAATTTTACGACCTAAGATTCCTTTCGTCATCCGTTACACCTCCTATTTATATATCCATTATAATTTGATTTCAATGTCAACACCTGATGGTAAATCTAAACGCATCAATGAATCGACAGTTTGTGGCGTTGGATCAACAATATCAATCAAACGCTTATGCGTACGCATCTCGAATTGCTCACGAGAGTCTTTGTCTTTATGTACTGATCTAAGTACTGTAAACACATTCTTCTCAGTCGGCAATGGAATCGGTCCTGAAACCCCTGCTCCAGAGCGTTTTGCCGTACTTACGATTTTATCAGATGATTGATCTAATACTTTGTGATCGTAAGCTTTTAAACGAATACGAATTTTGTCTTTTGCCATTTTGTTCCCTCCTTCGCCCATTTGATAATAGACATTCTCCATGAAAATTTCTCCACACACGAGCCAAGGCAATGGGGCCGGGTGTGCAGACAACCTTTCACTTCATCGCAGTTTGACCAACATTCATATTATATAGAATAAATGTAGTCCGTGCAAACACTTTCTACTTCCGTATCAATTGAATTGCACATCTATGTATTATACAAAGAAAATCCTATGTTTGCAAGCTATTTTGCGAGTTTTTCGCAAAAAAATAAACGCGACCTGCGTCGTCACGCAAATCACGTTTATTTTATAAGTTTATATTATTTTTTAATTGTTGTTACAACGCCAGAACCTACTGTACGTCCACCTTCACGGATTGAGAAACGAGTACCTTCTTCAATCGCGATTGGAGAAATTAGTTCAACATCCATTTCGATGTTGTCCCCTGGCATTACCATTTCCACACCTTCTGGAAGGTTTACAACACCTGTTACGTCAGTTGTACGGAAATAGAATTGCGGACGGTAGCTGTTGAAGAATGGTGTATGACGTCCACCTTCTTCTTTTGATAGAACATATACTTCAGCGCTAAAATTTGTATGTGGTGTAATTGAACCTGGTTTAGCAAGAACTTGTCCACGGTTAATGTCTTCACGAGTTACCCCACGAAGAAGTGCACCAATGTTGTCCCCTGCTTGAGCGTAGTCAAGAAGTTTACGGAACATCTCAACACCAGTTACAGTTGTTTTACCAGCTTCTTCATTAAGACCGATAACCTCAACTTCATCACCAACACGTACTTCACCACGTTCAACACGTCCTGTTGCAACAGTACCGCGTCCAGTGATTGAGAATACGTCCTCAACTGGCATCATGAATGGTTTGTCGTTGTCACGTTCTGGAGTTGGTACGTATGCATCAACTTCAGCCATTAATTCAACGATTTTTTCTTCATACTCTTCAACACCTTCAAGTGCTTTAAGAGCTGAACCAGCAACAACTGGAGTGTCATCACCTGGGAAGTCGTATTCAGATAATAGGTCACGAACTTCCATTTCTACTAATTCAAGTAATTCTTCGTCGTCTACCATGTCAACTTTGTTTAAGAATACAACAATTGCTGGTACACCTACGTTACGTGAAAGCAAGATGTGCTCACGAGTTTGTGGCATTGGGCCATCTGCAGCAGATACTACAAGGATAGCACCATCCATTTGTGCAGCACCAGTGATCATGTTTTTAACATAGTCAGCGTGCCCTGGGCAGTCAACGTGTGCATAGTGACGAGTTTCTGTTTCGTACTCTACGTGAGAAGTTGCGATTGTAATACCGCGTTCTTTCTCTTCTGGTGCACCGTCAATTTGGTCATAAGCCATAGCTGAACCAGAACCATTTCTTTTGTTCATTACAGTTGTGATTGCAGCAGTTAGAGTTGTTTTACCATGGTCAACGTGTCCAATTGTACCAATATTTACGTGGTCTTTCGAGCGATCGTATTTTTCTTTAGCCATTTTATATATCCTCCCTTAATTTAGAAAAAAAGTTTGTTTTTTTATGAAGTGAGTTGAAAAGACATTTTACCGACTTTTCACCCTCACTAAATCTTATACTTTAATGTAACAGAAAAATCAACTATTTTCCTGTGTTTTTAGCAATAATTTCTTCTGAAATGCTTTTCGGAACTTCTCCGTAATGGTCAAATGCCATTGTGTACTGTCCACGTCCTTGAGTGTTAGAACGTAGTGCAGTTGCGTAACCGAACATTTCTGCTAGTGGAACGTAAGCTTTAACAAGTTGTTCGTTTCCACGTGCTTCCATGCCGTCTACTCTACCACGGCGAGATGTAACATCCCCCATGATGTCACCCATGTATTCTTCTGGGATAACGATTTCCACTTTCATAAGTGGTTCTAGCAATACTGGATTACATTTGTTCTTAGCAGCTTTAAGTGCCATAGAACCAGCAACTTTAAACGCCATCTCGTTCGAGTCAACGTCGTGGTATGAACCATCATATAATGTTGCTTTCACATCGATTAGTGGGTAACCAGCTAATACACCGTTTTCCATTGCTTCTTGGATACCAGCGTCAACAGAACCAACGTATTCACGCGGAACTACCCCACCAACAATTTTGTTTTCGAATTCATAACCAGCGCCTGCTTCGTTTGGTTCGAATTTAACCCAAACGTGACCGTATTGTCCACGACCACCAGACTGGCGAATGAATTTACCTTCTGCCTCAGCAGATTGTCTAAATGTCTCACGGTAAGCAACTTGTGGAGCACCAACGTTTGCTTCAACTTTGAATTCAAGTTTCAAACGATCAACGATAACGTCTAGGTGAAGCTCACCCATACCTGAGATAATCGTTTGACCTGTTTCTGAATCTGTTTCAGTTGTGAAAGTTGGATCCTCTTCAGCTAGTTTACCTAGAGCGATACCCATTTTATCTTGGTCAGCTTTTGTTTTTGGTTC
>DVIO01000002.1 GCA_018711205.1 Candidatus Avamphibacillus intestinigallinarum
TCTAGCACTTCCCCATCTAACTTCACAGCTAATGCTTGTTTTTTCAAGCCAGGTGAAATAGATGCCGCAATCTCTTCACCTGTCACACCTTGCTCAAAATCTTTATTCGAACCATCTGGAAAAATAATTTCAATTTGACTCACTTGAATACACTCCCTTTTATAAATTAACATCAAAAAAGCTCGCCTCTCTGCTATATAGCAGAGGGACGAGCGATTATATCGTGGTTCCACCCTCATTTCCATAGTGATGATAAACACACACTATGGCTCAAGAATCTTGTAACGTAAGATGAGTCGCTACCGTTTCCCAGCATAACTGTTTCCCGTGTAGAGTTCAAAGGTGGTAATTCACAAATATATTTGTGAAAGCTTTCAGCCATGACTTTCTTTTCTGTAACAAATAGAGATTCGGAATCTTGTCCTTATCAAAACGAAAATATTTAGATGTATATTGATAGTATACTGCAACTCTTTTTATAAAATCAAGTATTGAATTTCAACCACTGCATCATTTTAATATAACAGCTTATTTAAAAGGAAAGTGAGATTCATCTAATATATATGCTCTTTCTTCAAATACATTTAAAATCGTTACAACAAGAGGTGATGAACGATTGTTCGTATAAAGTATGATCTCGTCAGGTAATAAGGATACAAGTGGAGATAAATTGCACTCTCTCTCGTGTAAACCAACTAAATATAAAGGGGCTTGATCTAGGTACTCTTGCAATAATGCTTTAGATAGTCGTTTCCCGTTTGCAAAATAAAATTCAAGTGGATTCCTTACCAATACATGAATTGTCCCTACAATTGGAGAAGTTGTCCCTATATAGTAACGTAATGTGTTTAAAAAGGTTTGATGTTCTTCCTCTCGTTTATATTCGTCAATGGCAATATCTATGTAATCTGTTAACCATGTCCTAAAATCCTGTGTACAAAATTTAAATATTGCATCAAAATATATAGAGCGTTCTCTTCTTAAACATTGTTTAAAAGTATTATATAATGTCAATTGCGGTGGTTCAAACCTGTGGCGTAGCGTTTTTGTTTGTTCCGCTGGTTCTGTAAATAAGTCATGAGACAATTCATAAATGCCCCTTATTTCTTCATCCTGTTCATAAAAATATTTCGTCTTTAAAATATGAATGATTTCATCTTTTAATTTATATTCAATAAAAGTCTCTGTTAAAGATGATGCAATGATGGATTCAGTATACTCATATCCAAACCTAACACTCACTTCTATACTATGCTTTGAATGATGGTCTTTAGCATGTTTAGCTTGTATATTTTGTTTCTGCATTTTTCGAGAAAAATAAAACAACTCTTTCACGTTACTAAAATAAATTTTAAACATTACGCTCATCCCCACTACATACAAATTATCTCGCTATTCACTATATCTATGGGGATAACTTAAAAACATGTATAAAAAAACAAACCTACAACTTAATTGTAAGTTTGCTTCATATCATCCACGTCTATTTCGACCATTCACACGTACAACACGACTGACTTGTTTAATTCTTTCTACAATACGTTTTGCTTTTACTTCTTCAATATTTCCCCGTGTGACAGCCAATTCAGTTTGTAATTCCTCTAAGCCAAAATTTGATGTGAAAAATACCGGTAATTGCTCCATCATTCTATATTGCAAAATTGAGCCAAGTATTTCATCACGGAACCATGCTGATTGCGTTTCTGCACCAATATCATCTAACATTAGAACATCGACGTTTTTAAACTTTTCTATTTTTTTATTTAACGTACCATCATTTATCGAATTCTTCATTTCACGCACAAATTCAGGCATATAAATAAGCATAGAACTAAACTGTTTATATTTTAAATAGTTTGCGACCGCTCCCAGTAAATAGGTCTTTCCAACTCCAAATGCTCCATGAAAATAAATACCTTGAGCAGGCAATCCTGTCGTTTCAACAGCATTAAAAAATTGAGCTAACACATTCATCGCTTCTTTACGAGCACCATCTTCTTGGTCAATGCCCTCAATCGATGCTTCAAGAATATCTTTAGGCATGTATAAACTTTGAATCAATTGCTCATTTTCCTTTTGTTTTTCATAAGCAATTCGGTTATGACATTTTTCATATGAGAGATGAATATCTGTACCGTTCACTTCGAGAATTGGAGAATAACCTTGGATCGTATTTTGACATTTTTGGAAACATGTACAACGATCGCATTGTTTAGATTGAATTTTATATTCGTATAACTTCATTAAATTTTTTTCAATATCTTTTTGTGTTAACTCCGGATGTTCAAGCAAGAACGCTCTGACATGCTTATCATCTAATGTTTCTTGTTTGACTTTTATATAATGAGATTTAAAATTTTCGTTCTCTTGCATCCATTTTTTTAATGTCGTTTGTACCGGTTCCATAACATATTCATCCTTGTCACTCATTATTTATGATCACTCTTGATGAACCGATCAAGCACTCGATCAATTTTCCCACTTGTTTGCTTCAACTGTTTATCTGTTGATTGAACATCTTTTTTCGTCTCTTGTTGTATAGACGAATCCGCTTTACTCTGCTGCATCCAGTCTGGAATAACTTCCTTACGATAATAGCTTTTATAGCCTTGTTTTTTCTCTGTAGCTTTTAATTTACGTCTATTCAGTTCATTTCTCGCAAAATCCATTGCTTCTTTTGCTGTAGATAATTTCGCCCGCGACCAGTGACTCGCAATTTTTTCAAGATATGCTTTTGTTAACTTCATATCAGATTGTAGTAATACATAATGTGTTAGTACATTCATAACCGGAATCGATAATCCCTGTGAAGTCATTACATCACGTATCAATTTCACATCCTGTTCAGCAGCTTGATGACCACTGGAATAATCCTCAAGAATTTGTCTTGGAGACATCGTTTCAAAATGTTTTAGCAATTCTTCTTCTTTTGTAATACTTATCTTATTAGATGGTTGAATTTTTTTCTCTTCTTGAATAGGAGTTTTGGGTTGAAGCTTCATACTGACATGAGCATTTTTTTCATTAAATAAATCATGACAAGCCGCTTTAAACTGCTGATGATCTAATAAATGATCCTCACTCAAAGCCCAAAACATTGCCTTTTCTAACTCAAATGTTTCTAGTCTATATAAGGATGCCATTTGCCTCATAATTTTTCGGTTCGATGTATTTAGCACTTTTTTAAAGGGGATCATTTTATCTTTCAATGCATGTTCTAACCATTCAAAATCAACCTTATTGGTTTCTGGGGAAATATCTGTATCAGCATGTCCCGTTTCCGTAGGAGTATGATCAACAAGTTTGTTCGGTTGTAACACTTCAAACACGTCATCAAATGAAGCCGTGATTTTTTTACCTTCTTCTGATTTCTTCTCAGAAACAAAGCGCTTACGTAACATATCGTACTTATCGTAACCAAGATGATGATACAATAATTCTGAGTACATGCCATCTTTGAAAAATTCAACCGGTGTGAAAGGACTTTTTAATACATAGTAATATGTTTTGATGCTATCGATTTCTTGTTCGTACGTTTCAAGTAAACCAATACCTTCTAATTTTTGTCTCGCTTCATAAATTTTATCCAATGGAAGTTGTAAATAATTCATCAACACATGATGTGTTTGTGGATGGCCAGCCATTTGCATACTTTGTTCGTTTAATAAGGTCATATATAAACTAACAGCTTCAACACCGATTAATGGTTGATATAAATGTGTTAAAGATTCAGTATAATTTAGCGGAATCGATTCATAAATCGCAACCTCATATCCTTCAATTGGTAACAGTCGGCCAAACATATTCATCGTCTGATGCACTCCCTATTAGATTCTTAACATCATTATTCTGATCGTGATTTCAGTTCCTGCAATTCATTTAAGAATACAGTGATGTCTTTAAACTGACGATATACCGAAGCAAAACGGACATAAGCAACTTCATCAATACTTGATAATCTCTCCATAACAAGTTCTCCTATTTGTTTAGAATCGATTTCTGCTTCTCCAGAATTACGTAATTCTTTTTCTACATCAATTGCAAGATTTTCTATTGTTTGAATCGAAACAGGTCTTTTTTCACAAGCTTTAATGAGACCACGAATTAATTTTTCTCTACTAAATTCCTGTCTAACGTCATCTTTTTTCACTACAATTAAAGGAACCTCTTCAACACGTTCAAACGTCGTAAATCTAAAACCACATTGATCACATTCTCTTCTTCGTCTAATCGCTTTACCTTCTTCAATTGGACGCGAATCTAAAACTTTTGTATTTTTATTGTTACAATTTGAACACTTCATTGTGTATACCCCATTTATTTCTCGTTAATTAATCTATATATCTACATTTTATTTTATACATTTGTGTTAACTTAACAGTTCTCTACATATTTTAACATGTTTTAGAGGAACGGGGAAACCATATAAAAAAACTTCGGTATGGTTTAAAACCAATACCGAAGTTTTACAAGATTCATGATTTACATTAATCGATTAAAGCTGCTACTTTTTTCGCTAGGTCTACAACACGAGCAGAGTAACCCCACTCATTATCATACCAAGCTAACACTTTAACCTTATTATTTCCCATCACCATTGTAGATAATCCATCGATAACTGCTGAATATGTAGTTGTTGTATAGTCAACAGATACAAGTGGCTCGTTAGAGAATTTCACAATACCTTGTAATTCATTTTCTGCTTTTTTGAATACGTCATTTACTTCTTCAGCCGTAATATCTTTTTCAACATCAATGACAACGTCTACTAAAGATACATCTGGTGTAGGTACACGAAGCGCTAAGCCATGTAATTTACCATTTAAGTGTGGTAATACTAATCCTAATGCTTTAGCTGCTCCAGTTGATGTTGGAATAATCGATTGTGTACATCCTCTTGCACGTCGCAAATCCTTATGTGGATTATCCAAGTTGTTTTGGTCATTTGTAAAGGCATGCACAGTTGTCATTAAACCTTCAACGATTTTGAAATTGTCATCAAGAATTTTGACGACTGGTGCTAGACAATTTGTCGTACATGATGCATTTGAGACAACTTGGTCATCTTTTGAAAGTTCATCTTCATTTACACCCATTACTATTGTACGGTCTACACCTTTACCTGGGGCTGTTAAAACGACTTTTTTTGCACCAGCTGAAATATGCTTCATCGCACCTTCTTGAGTATTAAATTTACCTGTTGCTTCAATAACAAGGTCAACATTTAAGTCTTTCCATGGTAACTTTTCAGGTTCACGTGAACTTGTAAGTTTTACCTCTTTATCATTTACTCTAATTGCGCCATCTAGACCTTCTACCTCACCATCAAACGGTCCATGAACACTATCATATTTAATTAAATGCGCAAGTGTCTCTGATGGATGACTTGCATTCACCGCTACTACTTCTAAACTATCGTCTGTAATGATTTGACGAAAGACCATTCTACCAATTCGGCCTAATCCATTAATCGCAACTCGAGTTTTACCCATTCGTCTTCCTCCTAATTATGATGCACATATTATAATAATTTACCAATAGTATAACACATTTAGTCACAATTTGAAGCTTTCTGTTTTAAATGACTTCTAGCTCACGTAAAATGTCTTGTAATTGTAAATAGCTATCATATTTATCGCCATTATTATTAATAACGTGATCAGCTAATGCTTCTTTTTCTTTTAATGGCATTTGGACTTGAATTCGGTTTAACGCTTCAGAGCGTGTAAATTCTTCGCGTTCCATTAATCGTTTGATTTGTGTTTCTTCATCCACTGTCACGACAATCGTTTTGTCGACAAGGGTAGACAAATTATTTTCAAATAAAAGTGGAATATCTAACACAACGGCTTTTTCATGCATTCCAACATAAGCATCTCGTAACTCAATCATCCGTTCTCTAATCTTTGGATGGACAAAACGATTTAATGTATCAAGTTTAGCTTGGTCATTAAAAACAATCTCTCCAAGTGCTTTACGATTTAATGTTTGATCTTCACGTAAAATATCCCGTCCAAAGTATTCTACGATATCGCGGTAAGCTGGCTCATTTGGACGAACAACTTCTCGAGCAATTTTGTCCGCATCAATAACTGGAATTGAGAATTCATCAAACATAAGTGAAACAGTGCTTTTTCCACTTGCAATACTTCCTGTTAAACCGATGACTACTGTCATTTTACTCACCCTTTATTTTTTCTGGCAAGTTGGGCATATATGTGTCCCTCGTCCACCAACTTTTAATTTTTCAATCGGCTCATGGCATATTTTACAAGGCTCATCCGTCTGTCCGTAAACAAACAATTCTTGTTGAAACATCCCCATATCTCCATCTGTACTGACATAGGAACGGATCGTTGTTCCACCAAGATTAACAGCTTCTTGTAAGGTTTCGATTGTGTTTTTCCTCACCAATTCTACCTCAGCTTTTGTTAAGGTATGCGCCCTTCTTAGAGGATGGATGCGTGACTTGAATAAGGTTTCATCCACATAAATATTTCCTAAACCGGTAACAATAGATTGATCCAGTAAAGCCGGCTTAATATAACGCGTCGTTTTTTTGAGTTTCTCATAGAAATAATCAAACGTAAATGATGCATCAAATGGATCCGGTCCAAGCTTGTTAAGCGGATTATAATCAAATTCCGTATCCTTAGGAAAAAGATGCATTGTACCAAATTTACGAACATCGTTATATCGTAGTTCCTCACCATTTGTAAACGTAAAAACAACATGTGTGTGCTTTTGTCTCGGTTCTTCTTTTGGCCATACATTGTATTTGCCTTCCATTCGCAAATGTGAAACAAGTACATAATCATCTAAGCAAAACAAGAGAAACTTTCCTTTACGTTTAATATCATGGAATGTTTGACCGATTAATTGTGTTTTAAACATTTCTACGTCATCTGGTTGCTTAATAATTTTCGGCCAAAATACGTCAACATTTTCTATCGTTTTTTGTTCTACAAAACGTTTTAACGTCCGTCTTATTGTTTCAACCTCTGGTAATTCTGGCATGTTTATAATCTCCCTTATTTCGCGTCAAACCAACTCTTACCAAACTCATAATCCACTTTTAAAGGTACAATTAAATCAACTGTATTTTCCATTACCTGGGGTACGAGTTCTTTTAATGTCGCTAATTCTGACTCGGGGGCTTCGAGAATTAATTCGTCATGTACTTGGATAAGTACCCTCGATGTTAAGCCTTTTTCCTCTAATGCAGTTTGTAAATCAATCATTGCCTTTTTAATAATGTCAGCTGCTGACCCTTGGATTGGTGTATTCATAGCTGTTCTTTCAGCAAAACTACGCATGTTAAAATTACGACTTGTAATTTCTGGTAGATAACGTCTTCGATGCATAATCGTTGTCACATATCCTTGATGTTTCGCTTCTTGAACAATGTCATCCATGTATGCTTTGACACCCGGGTATATTTCAAAGTATTTATCGATAAAAGCTTTTGCTTCTTTTCTTGTCGTTCCAAGACTTTGTGATAAACCATAGTCACTAATACCATAGACGATTCCAAAGTTTACGGCCTTTGCCTGCCTACGCATATCTGGGGTTACTTCATCAAGTTCTACATGGAATACAGAAGCAGCCGTTTGAGTATGGATGTCTAAATCGTCTTTAAATGCTTGAATAAGCTTTTCATCTTTTGCAATATGGGCTAATACGCGCAATTCAATTTGCGAATAATCCGCTGCAAACATCAACCAATCTTTTTCTGATGGCACAAATGCTTTACGTATTTTTCGCCCTTCCTCTAAACGAATAGGAATGTTTTGTAAGTTTGGTTCCGTTGAGCTTAAACGCCCTGTTTGTGTTAACGCCTGATTAAATCGCGTATGGATTTTATGTGTATCTTTGTCCACAACTTTTAATAATCCTTCAGTATATGTCGATTGTAATTTCTTCAACTGACGATACAATAATATCTTCGGAATAATTTCATGATCTTTCTCTAATTGCTCTAATACATCCGCTGCAGTAGAGTATCCTGTTTTAGTCTTTTTGATCACTCGTAGACCTAACTTTTCAAATAAAATCGGGCCTAATTGTTTTGGAGAGTTTACATTGAATTCTTCCCCAGCAAGCTCATGAATTTCCTTTTCAATTGTATCTAAACGCTCTGTTAATTCCTTGTCCATTTCTTTTAATGTGTCGGTATCTACTTTAATCCCTGTATGTTCCATCTGACCTAAAATTAAAGCTAATGGAAGTTCCAACTCTTTAAGCAACGCTTCTTGATTATTTTCCGCTAGAGACTTAGAAATAACAGGCTTCAATTCATATAATAGGCTTGTTTTACGCACAACATGTTCAGCAAGCACTTCTAATTCAGGAACTTTTTTCTTAGCCCCTTTACCATACACAGCTTCTTCAGTTTGGACATCCAAATAGTTCATGCGATGGGCAATAACAGGAATGTCTATATGATTTTCTGCAGGATTTAATATATAAGCGGATAACATTAAATCAAATTCAATCCCTTTTAACTGAATCCCTTGATTCAATAGAGAAACAAGTGCTTTTTTAGCATCAAAGACGACTTTTTTCTTCGTTTCATCTTCTGCCCACTGTTTAAATTGATCTGATTGTAAGGCCACTTCTGTTGGGATAAAGTATCGATGCTGCTCATTGGCAATTCCGATACCTTGAATCGGTTCTTTATGATAGTTTTCATCAAGTAACTCAATTAAAATTGCTTCTTCACCTGTGAACATATCAGAGGTTACTTCAGATACAATCGTAAAATCAACATCTTTCATCTCACTACTTGTATCTTCCTCGACATACTCATCTCCAAGTTTATTTAACAAAGAGGCAAAGCCTAATTCTTTAAACGCATCTCCTAATTTTTGTTCATCGTAGCCATCGTACACAATATCATTCATCTGAATGTCAACAGGTGTGTCACGTTTTATGGTGACAAGTCCTTTACTCATGAAAGCATCATCTTTATGATTTTCGAGGTTTTCTTTTAGTTTTTTCCCTTTAATGTCATCTAAATGTTCATAGACATTTTCAAGCGTTGTATATTCTTTTAATAATTTAACTGCGGTCTTTTCACCAACACCGGGCACACCAGGAATATTATCCGATTTATCCCCCATCAAAGCTTTTAAATCAATAATTTGATCAGGATTAACTTCCATTTCATCGAACATCGTTTCTGGATTATACTTTTTCACTTCAGAGATACCCTTTTTCGTTAAACTAACTGTCGTCGTTGGAGAAACGAGTTGTAGCATATCCTTATCTCCGGAAATAACGGTCACTTCATCATGATCTTTTTCACTTTCTGATACAAAGGTTCCAATGATGTCATCAGCCTCATAATTGGGAAGCTCATAATGCTTAATATGAAAAGCATTCAACAAATCCTTAAGTACAGGGAACTGTTCCGATAATTCGCTCGGTGTCTTATCACGACCACCTTTATATTCTGTATATGTTTCATGACGAAATGTTGTCTTACCTGCGTCAAAGGCAACCAATACGTGAGTTGGCTTTTCTTCTTCCAAAATACGCATCAGCATCGTTGTGAATCCAAAGACACCATTTGTATACACACCTTTATCATTATTTAATAAAGGCAGAGCAAAAAACGCACGATAAATAATACTATTTCCATCGATTAATACAATTTTATTTTTCACAGCGTAACCTCCAACATCATACTGATTATCTTATGTTTATTCTATCATCAATTACACGATATTTGAAAAAATGAGCGTGCATCATTCACGTGAATTCATTCAGATGTGCGTTCTATTGGCAACATAATCGTAAAGGACGAGCCCTCACCTAGTTGACTGTCAATCTCGATATGTCCATCGTGTAATTCAACGATATGCTTGACGATTGCTAGACCAAGGCCAGTTCCACCTGTATTTCTGCTCCTTGCTTGGTCCACACGATAAAATCGTTCGAATAATCTCGGAATTAACTCTTGATCAATTCCAATACCGTTATCGCGCACGATGATATACAATTGTTTTTCTTCATGCGTGACTTCTAGAGATACCTCTCCTTTATCAGCTGTATAGTTTATCGCATTGTTCAGTAAATTTAAGATGACTTGTTTGACTTTTTTACGGTCAAGATCAGCCTGTACGTCTTCAACATTTATGTTTAGATTGATTGATTTTTCTTCTGCCTTTAAGGCAATCATAGGTCTGATGGATTCAACCAATTCAACCATGTCAGTATCGGAAATATGTAAGTAAAATCCATCATGTTCTAACCGAGATAAAGTTAGTAAATCTTCTATTAATAATTGAAGTCTTGAACTTTCATCATAAATAATTTGTACAAATTCTTCTCGACGTTCTTCATTATGGATCGCTCCGTTTGCTAATGTTTCGGCGAATCCTTTAATAGACGTAATCGGCGTTTTCAATTCATGTGAAACATTTGCGACAAAGTCTTTTCGCATATTTTCCAACTTTTTAAAATCTGTAATATCATACAATACAAGTACGGAGCCTTTAAAACGGTTGTTCTCATCAAATATAGGCGCACCTAACACTTCAATATAGGACGTTTTTAAATGATCTTTTTTGGCAAAAAAAGCTTTAATATTTTTTTCATGTAAAAATATATCTTGAACCACTTGATGAATTTCTTCATAACGAAGTACATCATAATATAGATAACCATGATAATGTTTTGTCGTTTGTCCAAACATATTAATAAATTTTCGGTTCACAAAATGGATATAGCCTTTTTCATTAATTAACACAATACCACTTTCAGTATTGTTAATAATTGTTGAGAGTTGTTCCTTTTGAATTTGTTCGTTTGTGGACAATTCATTTAAATTTTGCGCGAGTATATTGATTTCTTTAGACAATTCCCCTGCTTTCCCACTAGCTTGTTGTTGAACTCTTGTTACATAATGACCTTGTACCATTTCATGCACTGTCTCGATAATCGGATCTAATGGTTTGACATACTTATCCAACACATGCATAAAAATTAACACAATGATAATGAAAAGCACACCTAATGTTGCCCCAAATAAAATAATATTAGAGTGGGTCGTCCATAAAATAATCCCCATAATAGAAATTAACATAAATAACCCAATGACATAGTTTCGAAGTGGTTGTTTAAATATCGCTCTCATAAGACGGCTCCTCTAGCTTATAACCTAGTCCGCGAACGGTTTTAATATATTCTGGTCGCTTTTTATTTTGTTCAATTTTATCTCTCAAATGACTAATATGTACATCTACGATTCTCGTATCGCCAACAAAATCATAATTCCATACTGCTAATAGTAATTGTTCCCTCGTTAAAATTCTGCCAAGATGTTGACTTAAATATAATAAAAGCTCAAATTCCTTAGGTGTAAACGTCAGTAGGTCATTCTTTATTGTCGCTTCATATCGTTCTGGATAAATCCGTAAAGCTCCGATTTGGATAACATTTGACGTTTTTTCATCATGTTTTGAAATACGGCGCAAAATGGCCTTTACCCGTACAATAACTTCTTTTGGACTAAATGGCTTGGTTAAATAATCGTCAGCCCCCACTTCAAATCCTAAAATTTTATCTGTTTCTTCATCTTTTGCAGTTAACATTAAAATCGGAACATCGATATTTTCCTCGCGTAGACGCTTACAAACTTCCATCCCATCCAGACTAGGCAACATCAAATCTAAAATCATAAAATCAAAATGTTCTTGTCTAATCTTATTTAATGCTTCTAAGCCATCATAGGCAACTTCTGTTTGATAGCCGGCTTCTTCAAGGTTGAATTGTAATAAGGTCACAATCGATTTTTCATCATCTACGATTAACACTTTTTCATGCATAGAATGCCCTCTTTTCCTAAAGCATTTTCTAAAAATGTCCGAACATCAATATGTATTTGTTACGAAATAATAGTAATAACAAAAGCTTAACATATTTAGAAGACTTATTCGCAAAAATACTCCATAGAGAAATTCGTTTTCCCTATGGAGTATTGTGAATTGTATTCAATTAAAGTTTATTTAATATACGTTGAACAGACTCTGTGGATAAATCAAGCGCTTCTTGCTCCTCGTTTGTTAAATCCAGCTCAATTATTTTTTCCAACCCTTTACCACTTATAATTGTTGGAACACCTAAATAGACATCTTCATGCCCATATTCACCCTCTAAATAAGCAATAGTTGGTAAAATACGGCGTTGATCTTTTAAAATGGCCTCTAGCATAATCGTTAAAGCTGCAGCGGGTGCATAATATGCACTACCATTTCCTAACAGTTCAACAATTTCGCCGCCACCTTTTCTCGTTCTATCGACAATTTCATCCATCTGTTCAATTGTCATAAACTCTTCAAGTGGTATACCACCAACTGTTGTATAGCGGATTAAAGGGACCATTTGATCACCATGTCCACCCAGTACGAACCCTTGTACATCTTTAACGGATACATCTAGTGCTTCAGCGATAAAAGTACATAAACGTCCCGTATCTAACACACCGGATTGTCCGATAACCCGTGATTTAGGAAAACCCGTTTCTTTATAAAGAAGATATGACATAATATCAACCGGATTTGATAAAACAATTACAATACTATCCGGTGCATACGTCTTAATGTGTTGGGCAATCGATTTCATAATCGTTGCATTTGTATCAAGAAGCTCATCACGACTCATACCTGGGCGTCTACTCACGCCAGCTGTTACAATCACAACATCTGCGCCAGTTAAATCGTCATAGTTTGCTGAACCTAAAATATGAACATCTTTTTTTGAAATCGAACCTGCTTGTGACATATCTAATGCTCGTCCCATTGTAGGTGACTTCATCTCAGGTATATCGAGTAATACGACATCACCAAGTTCTTTTTGAACGAGCATAAAAGCTGTGGTCGCTCCAGTAGCACCTGAACCAATAACGGCGATTTTTTTGCGTTCAAAGGACACAGTCCTTCCCCCTATTTATTACATATTTTCAATTAGAGTATCCGCAAATTGAGAAGTTGAAACTTCTGTTGCATCATCCATTAAATCAGCAAAATCAAATGTTACAACTTTTGAACCGATTGTTTTAACAATCGACTTCGTAATGAGATCAGCCGCTTCATTCCATCCTAAATGTTCTAACATAAGTACGCCTGACAAAATGACAGAAGATGGATTCACCTTATTTAACCCAGCAAATGCTGGCGCTGTACCATGTGTTGCCTCAAAAATAGCATGACCCGTTTCATAATTAATATTCGCCCCTGGTGCAATGCCAATTCCACCTACTTGCGCTGCTAATGCATCTGATATGTAGTCACCATTTAAGTTTAAAGTTGCTACAACATCATGATTTTCTGGCTCCATTAAAATTTGCTGTAAGAAGATATCAGCAATCGAATCTTTTACAATAATCTTCCCAGCTGTTTCAGCAGCTGCTTGAGCTTCGTTTGCTGCTTCCTTGCCAGATTGTTCTTTAATCCGATCATATTCCGCCCAAGTAAAGACTTTGTCACCAAATTCTCTTTCAGCTAATTCATAACCCCAAATTTTGAAAGATCCTTCGGTAAACTTCATAATATTCCCTTTATGTACCAACGTTACATACTTACGATTTTCACGAATCGCATATTCAATTGCAGCACGAACCAATCGCTCTGTTCCTTCTTTTGATACCGGTTTTACACCTATACCAGAAGTTTCTGGAAAGCGAATGTTTGAAACATTCATTTCATTTTGTAAGAAATCAATGACTTTTTTAACGTCATCTGTTCCTTCCTTCCATTCAATTCCAGCATAAATATCCTCTGTATTTTCACGGAAGATTACCATATCAACATCTTCTGGACGTTTAACTGGTGAAGGCACCCCATCAAAATGTCTCACTGGACGAAGACATGTAAATAAATCGAGATCTTGTCGCAATGTTACGTTCAATGAGCGAATCCCACCACCAATTGGTGTTGTTAATGGACCTTTTAAAGCAATTAAATATTCGCGAATCTTATCTAATGTATCTTGAGGTAGCCATTCGCCAAATTGATCAAATGCTTTTTGGCCTGCATAAATTTCTAGCCATTCAATCGATTTATCCTGTCCATACGCTTTTTCCACTGCAGCTTCAAATACTTTACGAGCTACTGACCAAATTTCAGGTCCAATGCCGTCCCCTTCAATAAAAGGAATAATCGGATGATTTGGTACGTTTAACACACCATCGGTTACTGTGATTTTTTCTCCATTTGCCATGATCATGACCTCCTATTTATCATCGATATTAGTCTCTTTGTGATATTGGGATAAATACTGCTTCTTTGGGTCCCGTATACTCTGCACGTGGACGAATTAGTCGGTTATCTGCATATTGTTCAAGGATATGTGCAATCCAACCAGAAACACGGCTCATTGCAAATATTGGTGTAAACAAGTCCGTTTCAATACCTAAACTGTGATAAACAGATGCAGAATAAAAATCGACGTTTGCCGGTAAGCCTTTCTCTTTCTTAATATAATCTTCAATTTTTCTTGAAATGTTATACCATTTTGGCTCACCTTTTAAGGCTGTTAATTCTTTAGACATTTTTTCTAAATGTTTCGCACGAGGATCTCCATTTTTATATACACGATGGCCAATCCCCATAATCTTTTCTTTATTAGCTAGTTTTTCTTTAATATAAGGCAGTACATTCTCTTCTTCATTAATTTCAAGAAGCATTTTCATAACGCCTTCATTTGCTCCCCCATGTAGCGGGCCTTTTAATGCACTAATAGCAGCCGTAATACCTGAATACATATCAGATAATGTTGCAACACATACACGTGCTGTAAATGTCGAAGCATTTAGTTCGTGATCTGCATGTAATACAAGCGCTTTATTCAGTGCTTCTACCTCTATCTCATTGGGCTCACGATCATTTAACATATATAAGAAATTCTCTGCATAGCTGTATCCTTCTTTTGGCTCTACTGGAGCTTTACCAACACGAATACGAGAAATTGCTGCCACAATAGAAGCAATTTGTGCTTGAATTCGTATCGCTTTACGGTTATTTGCTTCTTCACCTTGCACATCCGAATCAGCATCAAGCATGCCCATAAAGGAAACCGCTGTTCGTAATGAAGCCATCGGATGAACTTTTGTTAAATCATACGAATGTAAATGATCAACAAGCACTTTAGATAATGACATATACGATGTCAGCTCTTTTTTGAACTCAGTTAATTCGACATGATTTGGAAGTCGTAAATACCATAATAAATAAATAACTTCTTCGAAACTAGCATGTTCAGCTAAATCATCAATTTTATAACCAACATATGCAAGTTGATCATCAATGATTGAACTAATTGATGAATGTGCAGCAACTACGCCAGCTAACCCCTTCGTTTGTGTCATATGTAACACGCTCCTTTTATGTTAGTCGTTTAAACGTTATGTTTTTATTTTAAAGATCAGTAGATTACAAGTTTTGCTTTTTAACATGATTATTCTAGTGATACGTTTATTTAAATAATTTTCTGTATATTTATAAGTAAAGCTGACCTTATCTACTGACGATACACATGGTATTTATTGATATTTATACAGTTGAAAATAAGACGTACGAATTATTATAGATGATTTTCACGATAAAGTGAATTGGAATAGGGGAATTATTCAATTTATTTTGGCAATTTCGAAGATACAATTGACAATCGAGGAGGCAGGTGATGTCACTTTTTAATTCTTAATACTATTTTTTCTAAATACATGTCTATTTCAACTTTTCCTATCATATATAACATTATATACTCTTGTCTACTCTTTTTCTAATTTTCTTTAATGAGGTGAAGTATGAATCATACTTATTTTCGATATTTCATTAAAATCATTGGCATACTGACAGCCTTGTTTATTGGATATTTTTTGATATCACTAACTTTCACCTATGTGTATCCATTTATCATCGCAATTATTTTTGCGTTTTTTTTACATCCGATTGTCACTTGGTTTGAAAAAATATTCAAAATGCCGCGTGGCTTAAGCGCTTTCACAACTTTGTTTTTATTATTTGGAATCATTTGTTCTGTATTTATCATACTCACTTTAGAAATCGTTGAAGGCTCATTTTATTTAGCACATCTACTACCTGAAAAGCTAATGATTCTTACAGATTTCTTCACAAGTTATTTTGAAACACATTTAATCCCAATTTACGAAAAGCTACTACATTATTTCAATATGTTAAGTGATACACATAAAGAAAATATATTAAGCTATGCCATTACTATTTTCTCAAACATTTCAAGCCATATTGGACAAGTCATTCAATCATTTCTTCTACAAATTCCTACGATCATTGGTTTGATTCCCAGTTCAATTACGATGGTTGTCTTCATCACTCTCGGTTGCTTCTTTATATTAGCTGATTGGTATCGACTTAAAAAATATGCTTTTTCTATTATACCAAATTCATTCATTTTAGAAATAAGAAATATTTTGCATCATTTGAAAAAAGCATTTGGTGGATTTATAAAAGCCCAGTTTATGTTAATTTTTATAACTGGACTTATGATATTTACTGGATTATGGATACTACAAGTGGAGCATGCTTTTACAATCGCCTTACTAGCAACTTGTATTGATTTATTACCTTATATCGGGACCGGTATTATTTTTATACCTTGGATTTTGTATCTTTTTATTACTGGAAACTATACGCTTACGATTGGACTTGCTGTTCTATATACCATCTTAATTATTGTTAGACAAATCATTGAACCAAAAATATTATCTAGCAATATAGGAATTGATCCATTAATCATGTTGATTATTTTATTTATTTCTCTACAAATATGGAGTGTGTTAGGACTACTTGTCGCACCTCTTATTGTCATATGTTTATATGCACTATATCATGCAGGTGTGTTTCATCAGCTTATTCATTTCATTAAAACAAACGACTAAATTACCAACGTTTAAAGACAATCAGATTCTTTCTCATTAAACGGGATAGCAATGCAATCACTTGACCTTGAATGAGACTACGGGTAAACGGTAGAACTAGAAATAAGCCAATTGTGTCGGAAACGAATCCAGGAGCGAGTAAGAATATACCACCGACTAAAATACAAATGCCATTCACAATTTCTTTACCTGGTGCCTTTCCCTGTGACATAAGCAATTGAGCTCGTCTTAATGTTTGCATGCCTTGTTGTTTAGCTAACGTGATGCCTAGAATCCCAGTACATACAATCAAACCAACTACCCAAAGCGGACCAATATAGCTACCTACCCAGATAAAAACACCAATCTCAACAGCTGGCACAAAAATTAACAACAATAGTAACCATTGCATGATATCAACCTCTTTCAATTATCAATTCCATATAATTTTATTTTATCATATGAATGGATCCCTTCCTATAATCAATGCTTATTCATATAGCTTACACCGATAACATTGCAATGATGCATCGATGGTGATGCTTTTCAAAAATCAAAAAAGGATTGAAACGTAAAAGTTTCAATCCCGAATAAGCAATGAGCATCACAATACATTTGCATGTCCTTTATAAATATCTCCTTTGACTCCATCAATCGTAATTTCTTCACCTTCAGCAATCTTTTCAAAGGCCTTATCAACTCCGACGATAACCGGAATCCCAATATTCAAACCGACAACTGCCGCGTGAGAGGTTAAACCTCCTTCAATCGCAATCACACCACTTGCTCGTTCAATAGCTGGCATCATTTCCTTTTCAGTGCCAATCGTCACTAAAATATCCCCTTCTTTAACACGTTTATTCGCGTCTTCTGCTGTTTTGGCTATCACTGCACGTCCATAAGCTGTACGTCTTCCAATACCTTGACCTTTTGCAATAATGTCCCCAATTACATGTATTTTCATAAGATTCGTTGTCCCACTTTCTCCTACAGGCACACCTGCAGTTATTATAATTTTACTTCCTCTTTCAACTAAACCGGTTTCAAGACTGGCATTAACAGCTGTCTCTAGCATCTCATCAGTTGAATGTGCTTTTTCTTCTAAGACAGGTTCTACGCCCCAGACAAGAGATAGCTGACGCTCAATCCTTTCGGAAAATGTAATCGCAATAATTGATTTATTGGGTCGATATTTCGAAATCATTCGTGCAGTATGACCACTTTCAGTTGGCGTTACAATTGCATCCACATTTAAGTTCATCGCTGTATGAGTAACCGATTGACTAATGGCATCTGTAATCGTCATATCGACTGTTTTCGATCGTTGTTTTAAAATAAATACATGATCGAGTCCTGTTTCAGCATGTAGTGCAATTTGATGCATCGTTTCCACAGATTCAACTGGATATTCCCCAGCAGCTGTTTCTCCAGAAAGCATAACCGCATCTGTTCCGTCAAAAATAGCATTGGCAACATCTGATGCTTCAGCCCTTGTTGGGCGTGGATTCCATTGCATAGAATCTAACATTTGGGTAGCCGTAATAACTGGCTTTCCAATATTATTACATTTTTGAATCAATTTCTTTTGTACAAGCGGGACCTCTTCTGCTGGTATTTCAACACCAAGATCTCCTCGCGCTACCATAATGCCATCGCTAGCTTCTAAAATGATATCAATATTTTCAACGCCTTCTTGATTTTCAATTTTAGGGATAATTTGAATATCTACAGCGTCTTGTTGTTCTAGTAATGCACGGATTTCAAATACATCACTTGGTTTTCGTACGAACGAAGCCGCGATAAAATCAACTTTTTGCTCTGCACCAAAGATAATATCGGCTTTATCTTTTTCTGTGATACCTGGTAAATTCACTTTTACATAAGGAACGTTAACACCTTTTTTATCCTTTATTTCGCCAGAATTTAAAATTCGTGTTTTTAGTTCATTCTGATCCTTATGAATTTCAAGTATTTCCAGCTCAATTAAACCATCATCTAATAGTATTTTATGACCAATCTCTACATCATTAATAAGTCCTGGGTAACTAATTGAAAATCGTTCTTTTGTTCCTTCTATGTCTTTCATAGACACATACACAATGTCGTTTTTTTCAAGCATAGCGGAACCATTTTTAAATACCCCTGTGCGAATTTCCGGTCCTTTTGTATCAAGTAATATCGCTACATTTTTATTTAAACGATTTGCTACCTTACGTATATTCTTAATTCTTTCTTTATGTTCAGAGAAATTACCATGGGAAAAATTCAACCTTGCGACGTTCATACCTGATTGAATCAGTTTTTCCAGTGTTTCCATATCCTCAGACGCTGGACCAATTGTACAAACTATTTTTGTTTTCCTCAATTTGCTT
>DVIO01000025.1 GCA_018711205.1 Candidatus Avamphibacillus intestinigallinarum
GTTCTAACGTACGAGCCATGTTTGAAACAAATCCATACTCGTTATCGTACCATGCAACAGTTTTAACTAATTGTGATCCATCTTCTGCTTCTTGGATATCAGTTAATGTTGCATCAAAGATTGATCCTGCAGGGAAACTTACAATATCTGAAGAAACAATTTGGTCTTCATTGTAAGCAAAAGCAGGGTTAGAGAATTCTTTCATTTTTGCATTAATTTCTTCAACTGTCGTTTTTTCTTCTAACAATGAGTAAAGAATTGTGTGTGAACCAGTAATTGTTGGAACACGTAAAGCAGAACCATCTAATAATCCATCAACTTCAGGAATTACTTTACCAATTGCTTTAGCTGCACCTGTAGTTGCAGGAATAATGTTTTGTGCTGCTGCACGTCCACTACGGAATTTACCGTTTGGTGAATCTTGTAATGCTTGTGTAGCTGTGTAAGCATGAACAGTAACCATGTTACCTGCTTTAATTTTGAAGTTGTCATTTAATACTTTAACAACGGGTGCTAAAGAGTTTGTAGTACATGAAGCTGCTGAGATAATTGTATCTTCTGCAGTAATTTCATCGTCATTAACTCCGAAAACAATCATTTTTGCATCGCTAGCAGGAGCTGAAATTAATACGCGTTTTGCACCAGCATCAATATGAGCTTGTGATTTTTCAACGCTTGTATAGAATCCTGTACATTCTAAAACAATGTCAATTCCTAGGTCGCCCCAAGGTAATTTGCTTGCATCTGCTTCTTCGTAAGCTTTAATTTCTTTACCATCAATAACGATTGCGTCGCCTTTAGCTTCAACTGTACCGTCAAATGTTCCAAATGCAGTATCGTATTTGAATAGATATGCTAAATTATCGTTATCTGTTAAGTCGTTAACTGCAACAACCTCTAAGTCACTACCTGTTTCTAATAAACGTCGTAACATTAGACGTCCAATACGACCAAAACCATTAATTGCTACTTTTGTTGTCATAAATGATTTCCTCCTTAGAAAATCTTACCTTTTTTTATTTTAAAGGGTTTCCCCCATTTAAAATCTCATTTGCTGCTGCTTCATCGGTAATTAACCAAGTATGAGATGGAGCAGTCTTTAAATACGCATTGATTGCATTCGCTTTTCGTTTGCCGCCAGCTACGGTGACAATATGTTTAATCTTTTTAAGTGATGAAGACTGCAAGCCAATATTTGATAACTTGTAAATAACTTCACCTTTTTTATTAATAAACTCGCCAAAAGCTTCTGCAACGGCTTCTTTTTCTTTCAGCAACTTCAGCGTATCTTCTTCAAGCCCCCGGCGTTTTGCCATCTCAATCGGGGTACCTATACTGTACAAAATTAGCGAGGCACTTTCAACTATTTGTAATGTCTTTTTGATCTCTGGCTCTTTCAGTAATTCTTCATAAATTCTTGAGTGAACATGTTCTGGTGCATATAGCCCGTGACTTTGTCCTCCTGTTTGTTGAGCCATTCTTTGAGCAATCACATTTGCTTCAATCATTGCATCGTCTCCAAGCCCACCACGAGCTGGGACAAACAATAATTCTCGATTATACCCTAAGTTGGCGTCCATATGGTTGGCGACTTCATTTAACGTCGTGCCACCCATCACAGCAATAATTTGTTCGCCTTCACCTAATAAATGATTGATAACTTCAATCGTTCTTTCTGCCATCTTCGAAAGAATTCTGTAGTCTTTATCAAAATTACCAGGAACAATCGAACAGGACTGAATGTCTAAATGCTTGGCCAATTTATTTTGCAACTCAAGCAAATAGTTTTCTTCTTCTAACAACTCTCTCAATTGATTGAGTGTATCAAGTCCTTCAGCAGTTAGTAACATCCCTGCCTTTGTTGTAGAAATTAAGTGGGCTTCTTTTAATATTTCTACTTCACTTCGAATAGAACGTTCTGTAAATTGAACTTTTTCTGAAAGCAATCTTCGACCAATGGGACCTTCTTGGCTAATAACGTTAAGAATGTGATAACGTCTCAACAATAATTCATAAGCATCAGGAAGTACTTTTTTTATTATGGATAACATTGTACTCTTCCTCTCGCCTGCCTCACGATATAAATATACCAAGAAGTGGGACAAATGTCAACCAAACAAATTAACTCATGGGACTTTTTTTGCCCGAAGTGTTCTTTCTATTTTTTCCCTCATTCATCCGTATTATACGTGGTTCAAGAATAGAAAACAAACGATAAACTACGCAAAAAAATATTTTTTTGAATTTTATTTTCCCATTAAAATGTACGATATAATTCGTATTTCAAAAGAATGGAACTAAAAATAAAAACACATTGCCTCTTCTCGATTTAGAGAAAAGACAATGTGTTCATCTAAAAATTATGAAATTTTATTTGAATTTTCGACGATTTCATCGATTAATCCATATTCTTTTGCTTCTTCGGCACCCATAAAGTTATCACGATCAGTATCGCGTTCAATCACTTCAATTGGTTGACCCGTTGCATCCGCAAGAATTTCATTTAATTTTTCTCGTGTTTTTAGAATATGACGAGCGGCAATTTCGATTTCTGTTGCTTGACCTTGGGCTCCACCAAGTGGTTGATGAATCATGATTTCAGCATTTGGTAAAGCAAATCTTTTACCTTTTGTTCCTGCAGTGGCTAGCACGCTTCCCATTGAGGCAGCCATACCAATGACGATGGTTTGAACATCGGCATTCACAAAATTCATAGTATCATAGATGGCCATTCCGGCAGTGACACTACCACCTGGAGAGTTCACATATAAATAGATATCCTTATCTGGATCTTGCGCATCTAAGAAAAGAAGTTGAGCGACGACTGAGTTCGCTACGGTATCGTTAATTTCGCCACTTAACATGATAATACGGTCTTTAAGTAAACGTGAATAAATATCATAAGCACGCTCACCACGAGGCGACTGTTCAATAACTGTTGGTACTAAATTCATGTAATTCCTCCTAATAATTCGAATGATATTTAAAAGTTAAAATGATCTTTATTCATTCAATGGTTCCTATTATAAAACCTTGGTCAGTAAAGGTCAAATAAAAAGTCCTTTCTCACTTCAAAGGTAATATTCATCGATATTTCTTAACTCACACCAATTTCATCCGCCATTTTAACCAATTTACGCATGCGATGATTTACAGCACTTTTAGAGATTGGCTCTCCGGGTAAAAGCTCACCCAATTCTTTTAAGCTAGCTTCTGGATTTTCCAAACGAAGGGTCGCGATTTCTTGGATCTTTTCGGGTAAAGATTCTAAACCAAATTCCTCATCAATTCGTAAGATCGCTTCGATTTGTTTAGTCGCCGCATCGACCGTTTTGTTTAAATTCGCCTGCTCACAATTGACTAAGCGGTTCACCGAATTTCTCATATCTCGAACAATCCGAATATCCTCAAAATGAAACAAACTATTGTTGGCGCCAATAATCCCTAAAAAGTCAGCAATCTTTTCAGCTTCTTTTAAATACGTCATATAGCCACCGTTTCGGCGTTCATGCATCTTTGGGTTTAAATCAAACCTCTTCATCATTTCGAAATTATCCTCATTCATCACCTTATCGTTGGAATGAATCTCCAAATGATAACTGTTCGTCTCTGGACTATTAACTGAACCTCTTGCCAAGAAAGCTCCTCGTAAATACGACCGGGCTTTCTGTTCGTTCTCTTTAATGCTTTTTGGAAGACTCAATTCATGCAGCATAACTTCAAAAATTTCTAATTCCATTAAAATCTGTTTAGCTTGTTGATTGAGGCGAATAAAATAAACATTATTTTTGTTTAATTTCATACGACGGCGGACGCTAATTTCAGCTTGTACGTCAAATAAATCTTTAATCAGTGAATAAATTCGTCTTGCGATCGCTGCATTTTCTGTTTGAATCGTAACCCTTATATGATTGTGTGTTTGTTTTAATGTGCCATTTAAGCGAATCAAGGCAGCTAATTCAGCCTTGGCATGTTCTGGATGGACTTCAAGCATCGTTAATTCTTTCTTAACATCAGATGCATAGGACATTCCATCAACTCCTCTAATTTCCTTTATTATTTTATAACTTTAATGTGCGATGGTTAAATGAAACGGCTCGTAATATTTCTTCAACGACTTTATCTCCATTATGGTAAACACCATTTTCAGTAATGTTTAAAAAATCATTGGATATAATTTTAGGAACTTTGGCTTCAAGTCTTTTAAAATCATGTTCCACTTGAAGCAAATATTCATCATTAGCCATTTTGGCTACGTGTTCTTTAGGAACTATCGCATTATTGACTAAAACTGTATCAATGAAATCATGATTTAAATGTTTACACAAAACTTCCACATGGTTCGCGTCGCTAAAGCCTTCTGTTTCTCCCATCTGTGTCATAATATTACAAATGTAAAGAACTTGAGCTGGGGTATCAATAATGGCTTGCCCAACTTCTGGAATCATCAACGAAGGTAAGATGCTTGTATATAATGAGCCGGGTCCTAAAACGACCATATCTGCATCCATTATTGATGAAACGACTTTTTTCCCAGCTTTCGCTGTTTTCTTCTCAGGATCGGTTGTAGAAACAGAAACATAATCAATCGTTTTATTTGGATGGGCAATATGGGACTCGCCTTCCCCAAAGGTTCCGTCTTTATAACGAGCATGCAAAATCAAAGGTTCTTCTGACGCTGGGTAGACATGCCCATCAACATACATCATCTTTGCCAACAGTTGAATCGCTTGATAGATACTTCCTTGCATTTCTGAAGTGGCTAGAATGATTAAATTTCCAAGTGAATGGCCATTCATTGTTTTGTCTTCTGACTTAAAGCGGTACTGAAAGATACTTTTTTGCTTTTCGGGAATATCACTTAAAGCGACTAAGACATTTCGAATATCTCCAGGTGGCACAGTATTAAACATCTTTCTCAGTTCTCCACTGCTTCCCCCATCATCCGCAACGGTCACGATGGCGGTTACCTCAGCATCTTTATTTTTCAAACTATTTAATATAACAGGTAAGCCTGTTCCTCCACCAATTACAGTTATTTTTGGCCGTGAACGTCTTGGATGATATATTTTCATGATCTCACCTTTGAATCTTTCTTAACATTAAAATCCCTATGCGTAATATTGACAGGATAGCCTATTGCTTCGATTTGTTTAGCCATTCTTTCAATTAAAGCGACTGAGCGATGATGGCCACCGGTACAACCAATCGCTATCGTTAAACTGCTCTTTCCTTCTCGGCGATAGCCTGGT
>DVIO01000026.1 GCA_018711205.1 Candidatus Avamphibacillus intestinigallinarum
CAGCGACCGCTTTCTCTGCAAACAAAAAGACAGATAACAATGTCATCGGTATGGCTCCCAAAGATGATGAACATAAAGAAGGTGAGGCATTTTTCAATGTAGACACTGTACTTGAAGAAGCTGCCGAACAAAAGAAAGCAACAGGTCTTGTTTCGACTGCACGGATTACACATGCTACCCCAGCAGCCTTCGCTTCTCATATTGATCACCGCGATAAAGAAAACGACATCGCTACTCAAATGTTAATCGAACATGATATTGACGTCTTATTGGGCGGCGGAAAAAGACATTTCGTTTCTAAAAAAGATGGTGGCAAACGTGAAGATGGCAAGAATCTAATCAAAGAAGCAAAAAAGAAAGGCTATGATGTTGTCGAGAATGAGAAAGCACTTGGAAATGCAGAGGGCAAAAAACTACTAGGTCTCTTTAATAATAGTCATATGACCTATGAGCTTGATCGTGATCTAACGAAGGAACCTAGTCTGAATGAGATGACTGAAAAAGCATTGGATGTCATAGGAAATCAGAAGGAAGGATTCTTCCTAATGGTCGAGGGTGGTAGAATTGATCATGCTGGACATGCAAATTATCCAGCAGCCAATGTTCATGAAACACTTGCTTTTGATGAAGCTGTTGGAACAGCCCTTGATTTTGCTAAAAATCATAAAGATACACTCGTTATCGTTTCAGCTGATCACGAAACAGGCGGTATGTCGATTGGTGCTGATGGAACGTATGGTTTTAATCGAGATACGTTGAAAAACATGAAACGTTCCTCTGAATATATTGCTAGCCAATTAAACAAAAAGCGATCGAATATAAAAGCTGTTATGGAAAAATTTGCTGGGATTAACGACTTAAATGAGTCCGAAATGAAGCTGATTCAACACGCTGAAAAAGCCGATAGTGCAATCGCAAAAGTTGTCAGTGACAGAGCCTTAATTGGATGGACGACAACTGGACACACAGCCGTTCATGTACCCGTCTATGCATATGGTCCACAATCGGAACGCTTAAGTGGAACGATAGACAATACAGAAATTGCAGAAGTGATTTCAGATGCGATGGATGCCGAATAATCATTTCCCATATAACGGATCAATTGTGATTTTATTTTAGCTTCTCTGAATCTAAACACAATGCTTGATTACGCAACATAATCTCTCTATCTCTTTCAACCCATATTATACTTGAACACACCTTTTCGATTTAAATTGAAAAGGTGTTTTTTTATTTCGTACATATTATCATGAAAGGTTCTTAATTGAACTCGTCGTTCGTTATTACACTTTACCGTCAAAATTAAAGTGGGTTTCTCGGGTGATTGTAGCTTTTACGAGCCTACAAATCGTTGAGAAACCCACTTATTTCATATGTTCAATTCATATTCTTATTCTCTTTCCATCTGGCTATACCGTTCTAATTTCCACTCTACTCGAGCATCATTCTTCAACAAGTATTCCCGCTTCTTTCAAGGCTTTACATGCTGCTTCTATCTTAGTCTCGTCATCTGCCTCCAATGTATGTAAATGAACCCCGTCTGTCAGCTCTGACAATAGGCTCGCTTCACTTTCCTCCATATTTTGCACGAACGTTTTCACTTCTTGTCGATTGGATACGTTCACCGTTGCGGTTAAATCTCCATAAATCGCATGTTCCACACGGACGTCTTTCACTGTAACACCGTAATCGACAATCATATTCAATTCTTGTAAAGTTTCGTCTGGTGTATGATTCACCGCAATCATGCGTTTCGCCTCAAGAGGCTCTGCTTCTTCTTTTAAATAAATGTAACCTTGATTCGTTGCCAAAATCGGTTCGTCTTTAGCCTTTAACAATGATACGTCTTGTACGATCACTTGGCGACTGACATTGGCAACCTGAGCAAAGTCACTTCCTTTTATCGGTGCTTTTGCTTGTTTTAATTTTTTCAAAATATAAGCTTGTCGTTCTTTTCCAGTCATTTTTTCAGATGCTGGCATCTCTTTTCCTCCTCCAATCACTTATATACGCATTTGGGCGAAAAAGTGATCTAACACTTTCACAAATATTTCAATGGTGTCATCTATCTCTTCTTTTGTCGTATATTTCCCTGTTGAGAGCCGGACATATTGCTTCGCCTCTCTATCTCCTAGTCCGAGTGCTTTCATCACCCGTGGCGGATCTGATAACCCGACAAGGCACGCGCTTCCAGTCGAGATTGCAATACCTAAACGGTTCAATTCTAGCATGGTATATTGTCCTTCAATCCCCTTTACACGCAGTGCCATAATATGGGGTAAGTGACTCTCTGGACAGCCTTCTACCACTACGTCTGTCGGTAGTTCATCAAGACGCGTTATAAAATAATGACGTAACTGTTCTAATCGATGACGCTCTTCTATCATATCATCAATTACTTGTTTTGCGGAAGCGACAAACGCACAAATGCCTGGAACATTAACAGTCCCTGCTTTAAATCCTTCTTCATGAGTTGTGCCCGGATACATCGGTGCCCAGCGAATATCTGGACGAATATATACCGCCCCAACTCCTTTTGGTCCATACACTTTCGGACTCGAGATCGAAATACTATCGATCGGCAGCTCATTCATATTTATAGGGATTTTACCAAAGGTTTGGCAGCAATCTGAATGAAACACAATTTGATGTTCTGCTAATAGCTGTCCAATGTCGCGAATAGATTGAATCGTTCCAAGTTCGCCATTCCCATAATGGATTGTGGTAAGAATCGTTGTCTCTTTGATCGCCTGTTGCACATCTTTTAGATGAACACGTCCACGCTCATCTACGGGTAAATATGTTACCTCAAAACCCTGCCTTTCTTTTTCTTCTAGAAAATGTTGGATAGATGAATGTTCAATCTGGGACGTAATAATATGATTCCCTTTCTCCATTTGACCACGAATCAATGACTCCAAGGCAAGCTGATTCGAGTCAGATCCACCCGATGTAAAGTAGACACCTTCAGTCTTCCCCCCTATCAATTGAGCCAGCTGCGCGCGACTCGTCGTTAATAATTCAGTCGCAACTGACCCAATATTATGCAAGCTGATTGAATTTCCGTAATATTTCTTTGCCACTTCTGTATACACCTCAATCGCTACATCTGACATCGGTGTTGTTGCCGCATAATCTAAATAAATCATTGACTTCCCCGCTTTCTATTTAAAAATCCTTGCCTTAAATTAAATCTTATGTAAAGATAGATGTCAAGACAGTTAAACATATCTTTCGCATTCATTTGCTCCCTATTTCACATATTAGGCTAACAAAGGATGATTTTATGAATAGATTAAAACTCAAGACAATGCTGCAAACGTTTTTAGAAGAAGATATCGGTGCTGGCGATGTAACAGCAGAAGCTATTTTCACAAACGATGAGCAAGGTAGTGGAGATTTCTTGATGAAAGCTGATGGTGTACTTGCTGGAACGGACATTATAGAAATTGCGTATCAATTACTTGATCCACGTATTCAAGTTACACTTTTTCACCGTGATGGCGAAAAAGTTATAGCAGGGACAAAAATCGCAACCGTAGTGGGTCCAATTCAAGCGATTTTAACCGGAGAACGTGTCGTCCTGAATCTACTACAGCGTCTATCTGGCATTGCAACCTTAACGAAGCAATGTGTAGATGCGTTAAATGATACGTCCATTCGGATATGTGACACGCGAAAAACAACGCCTGGACTGCGTATGCTTGAGAAATATGCCGTCACTTGTGGGGGTGGCTATAATCATAGACACGGTTTATATGACGGTGTGATGATTAAAGATAACCATATTGCCTTTTGTGGATCGATTACAGCTGCAGTGGAACGTGTACGGCATAAAACAGGACATATGTTACGTATTGAAGTCGAAACCGAGTCGCTTGACCAAGTTAAAGAGGCGGTCGCTGCTGGAGCAGACGTGATTATGTTCGATAATCAGACACCTGAGGATATTCGCGAATTATCTCGTCATGTACCGAGCGCCATCACTACAGAAATTTCTGGTGGTATTACACCAGGAACGATCCGTCATTACCGTGGAAGTGGTGTCGATTATATTTCACTCGGATTCCTCACTCATTCAGCCCAAGCCATTGACATTAGCTTTCTTGAGAAAAACGGGAAGCCGGAATAAGCATTGGTATCAAATGTAAAGCCGTTTAACCTTTTGCACACAATCATTTAACTTTTCTATATTATAAAGGAGGTTTTTCATATGAGTTTATTAGAGTTATTACAAGGGACAGAAAATCATATATTACCTGAACGTTATAATCACTTAAGCGATAGAGAAATGGAGCAACGTATTACGGCATTAAAGGCTGCATTCGGCGAACGACTCTTCATTCCCGGTCATCATTATCAAAAGGATGAAGTGATTCAATTTGCGGATGCCTCTGGGGATTCTTTACAACTAGCCCAGATCTCAGCTGCGAACAAAAAAGCCGAGTATATCGTATTTTGTGGTGTACATTTTATGGCAGAAACGGCTGATATTTTAACGGAGGATTATCAGAAAGTTATTCTGCCTGATATGCGTGCTGGTTGTTCGATGGCAGATATGGCGAATATTACCCAAACTGAACGAGGCTGGACTGTCATGCAAGAAGCTTTCGGTGATACGATTCTCCCACTTACATATGTCAACTCAACCGCCGCGATTAAATCATTTGTCGGAAAACATGGTGGCGCAACCGTCACATCATCTAATGCGAAGAAAATGCTCGAGTGGGCGTTTACCCAAAAAGAGCGCATTCTCTTTCTCCCTGATCAACATCTCGGACGGAATACTGCATACGATCTCGGTATTCCACTTGATGAAATGGCTGTATGGAACCCAATTGCTGAGAAATTTGAATTCGATGGTGATGATTTTGACAAGGTAAAAGTTATCCTTTGGAAAGGTCATTGTTCTGTGCATGAGAATTTCACCGTTACCAATATCGAGGAAGTGCGTAACACAAAACCTGAAACAAACATCATCGTTCATCCTGAATGTAGTCGTGAAGTTGTCGCAAAGTCTGATTACGCTGGCTCCACGAATTATATTATTAAAACGTTAGAAGCTGCTGAACCTGGTACGAGCTGGGCGGTCGGAACTGAGATGAATCTTGTCAATCGACTGACAAAAATTCATTCAGATAAAGATGTGTTTTCACTGAATTCAATGATGTGTCCTTGTCTGACAATGAACCGTATTGATCTTGCTCATTTATTATGGTCACTTGAATCCATTGAAGAAGGTCGTATGAGTAATCAAATTATTGTTGACCCTGAAGATAGTAAATGGGCTGTTCTAGCACTGAATCGCATGCTGGAACGTGCCTAATGAAGAAGAGCTGTAATCCGCTTTAAAACTCGGACTACAGCTCTTTTGTTTATTGTTCAGATGTGGCTTCACGGATGCTACTAGGCAAAGTATGAATCGATTCAATTAACAAATCCATCTTTCCCTCTAACCTATGCATTAAATAAAATGTCACGGCTATTGGGAAACCAACATCTGTTATGATCGCTAACCAACTTTCCATGGGATAACCCTCCCTATCATTTTTATGAAAATAGACCAGAAGCTATGGCCACTGGTCTATTCCATTTCTTTATACAATTTCAATTTCTTCAACAATTCGCTCTGTAATACGTGCATCTTTCTTCTTCACGTAATCACCGCCGCTTGAAGAAAATACGTTTTCATGAATAATCTCATCCATCACTGCCGAAACTTGTTCAGCATCTACAGGTTCAACTGGGTTCTGTAGGGATAGTGTTGCTGTTTTACCATCTTCATTCTCAAAACGTAATTCTAACTGTCTCATCGTACCAGCCTCCTTTCTCATTCAGATTTTTCACCTTAAGCTTCGCTAATTTCCGATGTGTCACGACGTTCGATTGCGTCTAGCGGTAACGTTTGTAATGAAGCTAATTGCTCCGCTACATTGAAAAGCTGTGTCGCATCTGAAGATACCTTGATGTTACTAAAGCTCTTCGAACGGTATACCGGCTTACCTGAGTCAGCATCAATCCCGTCTGACAAAACCAAACGTAACGTAGAAGCTAATTGATTTTGTACTGCCATTGTCTCTCACCCCCTTTCACACTTACAATCGTTCTTAGATTACAAAAAGGGGCAAAAGATTAAAATTTATTTACAAAACAATTAAAATGTGAGGTTTTGGCAGAAAAAGGGTATAGACAAGCACAGTCTAAAAAAATAGACGTATTCTAGACTATCAACCTTTGGTGATTTCATCGAGAGACTGGAGTGAATAACGATGAATCAGTATTGCACAAACTGTGGCAAACAACGTGAAAATACAAAATATTGTGCTCATTGCGGGCATTCTCATAAACATATGAAAAGACGCATCAATCCTTTATTTTATATGGTGACGGTATTATTCGGGCTTATGCTGTTACTACCAAATCATCTACTAGATACAGTGACACCCAAAAATATTGAAGCTGATCCACAAACGGAACAGCATACTCAAGCGAAAAATCAATCTCTACAACATTCATTACAAGATGCAAAGGAAGCAGTATTCACTGTAACGACAAATGATACACAAGGCTCTGCTTTCTTATATGATGATCAAGGTCATATTGTAACGAACGCCCATGTTGTAAAAGGCGAATCTCATGTAGGCATTTCAACAAACGATGGCCAAGAATATAACGCAAAAGTCATCGGCTACTCAAATGAGATTGATGTTGCTGTACTTAGTGTCGAAGCGCTAGAAGGACAAAGTCCATTACCGATTGAGGCAAATGATGTTACAGAATTACATGACAAAGTCGTTGCCATTGGTTCACCAAACGGAGAACAAGGTGTTGTGTCTCACGGGAAAATGACCAATCTAGATGTCGATGTCATGGTAGATGATCAAATGTATGAGGATATTTATGAAATGACGGCTGCCATTGATTCAGGAAGTAGTGGGGGTCCATTGATTGATCAAAACACGCATAAGGTGATTGCCATTAACACGGCGAAAAGTTTAGATAACAATGGCATTAGTTATAGTATCCCAATGTCACAAGTGAACAATTATATCGAACAATGGATCAATCAGCCAATGTCAGCAAATGAATTACAAAGCATCTATCAACAAACTAATGTAGAGGAACCTGCAGAGTGGTAAATATAAAATCCAAGAAGTTATGTCACTTCTTGGATTTTTGTTGTACAGTGATTATGTTTTCATTTTCTCAGCAGCTAATATGTTTTCAAAT
>DVIO01000027.1 GCA_018711205.1 Candidatus Avamphibacillus intestinigallinarum
TGTTTTGAATATATGCACTTCTATATTTTTCAACTAATGTAACAATGGGTTGGAAAAATTATCCTACACTGCATCTGATATGATCACAAATTTTTTAAATGATTGCTCTATTTTTATTGACTCTAACGTTACGTTAGCCTTTATAGTAATACATGTGGGGAGGTTCACATCATGAAGATGAAAATAAAAGAAGTGGCCGATTTAGTCGGAATTAGTGTGCGCACACTACATCATTACGATGAAATTGAATTACTTAAACCAGAAGAAGTAAGTGAGTCTGGGTACCGACTTTATTCGGATCGTGATCTCGAGATCCTGCAACAAATACTCTTTTTCAAAGAACTCGACTTTCCACTAAAAGACATTAAAGAAATCATCCATAACCCATCATTTGATCGCGTAGCAGCATTACAACTCCATCGAAAAATGCTGTTAGACAAACGCGATAGCATTAATAAAATGATTCGGACGATTGATAAAACAACAGAATCTATACAAGGAGGCATCGAAATGTCTAATGAAGAGAAATTCGAAGGGTTTGACTTCAGTCACAATCCATACGAACAAGAAGCACGTCGACGTTGGGGAGATCAAGCAATTGATCAGACAAAGGCTACAATTGAAAGCAAATCTAAACAGGAGCAAATGCAGATGAACCAACAAATGAATGAGATTTTCCGTAAGCTGGCAGCTCATAGAGATGGATCGCCAACCGAAGAAGCGGTTCAACAGTTGATTCAGGAGTGGCATAAATATTTGAATCAAAGTACAGGACATCATTATTCATTAGAAGCTTTTAAAGCGCTAGGTGACATATACGTGAGCGACGAACGATTTACTAAAAACATTGATCAATTCGGTGAAGGTTTAGCACAATTCATGTGTAATGCGATGGCTCTGTATGCGGAGCACCATCGTGAATAATTTAAAAAATCAAAACCACCTATATAAAATGGTGGTTTTGATTTTACATTTATAGTCTTTAAATATTCAAATAGTCCTTCGTTAGAATATCTTGCTTCATCCCTGCACTATAAAGTGATTTCTCCGTTTTTGTCGTCGCAATCATAAGCGTTTGCTCAATATGCTCATCAGTGAAATTCATATATATCGGTGTTTCCGCAAAAATCTCCGATAGTTCGATGCCTTCCATCAAATCAATATAATCCTCATCTAAACAAATAAAGATATGCGTAAAACGCCTTTCATGAGCTGAAATAACCGCTTCTAATGAATCTTTTTCTATATGAAACGGTACTTTTTCGATGCTTCCAGAAAGGGTACGTTCGGGGAAATCATCTAATACCGTCACCTGTAAAGTTTGCTTCGTATCAGTTTGCTGAAATGCTTTTTCCGCTTCCGAAATAAGTTGTTTTCCAAAAGCATCATAACCAACGACAAGCATGTGAACATCATCTGTTAATTGAAAGATAGATTGATGCTTTCGCCAAAATTGTCGGGCCATTTCTTCATATACATTGATGACTTCTACGTGAAACGAGAAATGATCAATTTTCTCAAGAAAAGACAGTAATTCTCTACGATAACGATAATCTTCAATATGAATTAAGAGTTTTGTTAATCTAAGATGAACCTTTTCAATTTGTGAAAACTTCTCTAGATTCATTAAGACATCCAAGCTTTGCTGATCTCGTTCGTGAAAAAGTGACATCGACTCAGCTTTTTTCACCCCAATTGTTTTAAATATATCACGATTATCCATAGGTGCTTGAATGACGATGACTTTCATTTTTTCGAGCATGTTTTGTGTATCCGGTGTGAATTTCTCATCCACAACAATGACACGTTTTTTATGTGCAGATAAATCTTGAATCAACATATAACTTTTTTCATTAAACCCAAAAATAATATGATGCTTCCCAATAGACTGTGCGAGAAATAATAAGATTCTTTTTTCTAAGCTACGATACATCGCAATGAAAATAGTGGAAATCGTATAAGATGCCGCAGCCCACCTAGCAATTTCTAGTAGCAGTGGATATCGAACTGGACTCGAGCCATCACGGGTGAACACATCTGCTAAATCGAGTAAATATAAACGAAACGTGAAGTACAGAGCATTTGAAATGGAATGATCATCAATGGAATGATGATAGAATCCATAAAAACCAGAGATAAAAGCTAATACAAATAAAAACACATGTAACGCATAACGCAACGTGTATAGAAACACAACTGGAAATACGAATAAATAAATCGCTAATACAATCTGAATGGTTCGATCCATTGATGCGTCAGTCGGTACAACATACATAAATAGTAAAAACGTCAGACCTACCCCAACATAATATAAGATGATAATATGTTTCATCGATTTCATTTTTTCTAACATGCCAATCACTCATTTCACTTGTGTTTGTACATTCGTCA
The DNA here is from genome assembly GCA_018711205.1 of Candidatus Avamphibacillus intestinigallinarum. Classification (GTDB taxonomy): domain Bacteria; phylum Bacillota; class Bacilli; order Bacillales; family Amphibacillaceae; genus Avamphibacillus; species Avamphibacillus intestinigallinarum. The sequence continues at coordinate 2,392 of DVIO01000027.1, forward strand.
TTCTATTTTGTTTCGCAGTTGTCGATAAAGCTTTTTACGTTTGAACAAATTGCTAAAAGTGAGAAGCACAAAAAAACACCCACCAAAAGATGGTATGACATAAAAATAATACAAACTCATTCGGATAAGTAAATAAAGCAGCCATTAAGCAAAGGTTCAACACCAAACTCCCAATCACAATTGAACGATATGTTTGTAGTTGCCTCTCCCCTTCAACTATTAAAGTATATAAATAGTCTTCATCTGGAATATTAAAAGAATAAATATCCGTCTGGTTGAATTGTTTCTCCACTAAATACATCGTGACATATAGAAACACAACAGCTGCCAAAAAGCTGATTCCCACTGGTAAAATCGGTGTGTGAGAAAATAAACGATACGTTACACCTGATACTAACGGATAAATTAGTGTCACAAATATGCCTGAATACATATAAATTGGATCTGTTTTTACTGTTGTATATTTCCGATAAAACAACTTTTTCTCTTCATCATAAAATATCGTAAACGTCTTATCTGCATTCATATGAAAAGGGATTTGTTGTTTGATTTTCATATGTACGTACCCCATTTTCTTTTACTTAATCAATCACTTAAGCAAATGCTTGTCCTGTAGCATAAGTATCGTGTCATATTCAATGTAACATGAAAATGAGATATCTTCATAAGAGATGTAATCATTCAGATTAGAGTTTTCCGAGTGTTATGTTTACAATATATGAAACCGTGAATGTATTCGTGAAAGGAGGAATTGTGGATGACGGATGATTTAATGCAATTCTTAGATTCTATCTTTAAAGATATTTTTCGTAATATTAGCAGTCCATCCAGCTTGATACATAATATTATTATCACTGTAATCATCATTTTTCTATGGCGATGGATTTATCGCTTCTGTCGCAAGATGTTAGTCAGATTTGTCACACATATGAAGACATATACAATTTTACTGAGATTGCTCCAAAACGGACTAGCAATCATTTCAGTCTTAATCATCCTCGGTATATGGGCAAATGTGAAGAACGCGACGATTTTGATTTTAACGTTAGCCGCTGCATTAATTGGGTTTTCATTTAAAAATTTATTCAGTAACATCGTCGGATGGTCTATGTTACTTCGAAAGAAATATTTCAAACTATATGATCGGATTGAAATCGCTGATATTGTCGGGGATGTCATGCAAATTACACCCATCTATTTTAAAGTTTTAGAAAGAGGTCATAATCTATCTTCTAGTACAGCAACAGGTCGAGTTGTGAATATACCGAATCATTTGTTATTAGATCATACTTTGTTTAATTATAATAAATTTACACAAATCAACTGGTCTGAGGTGACATATTATTTAACAGTCGATAGTGACTGGAAGGCTGCTCTTCAAACAATAGAAGCTGTGTTAGATGATTATTTACAAAACTTTTTACAACAAATGTCTGAGCTTGAACAAAAGCATATTCAGAATAAATTCGAATTAATGGATGAGACACTGCAAACCAAAACGTATTTGCAGCTTACTGAAGAATCCATTTTAATCGTGGCCCAATTCCCTATTTATTTTTCAAAAGGTACGTCTGCTCAATCCGATTTACATCAACAGATTCTTCCTAAGCTAGCTGAACTTCCAGGAGTAGAGCTCAGTGGAAAGCTTGTCCATGTCAGCATGAATCAGGTAGAAGAATAACAAGATTTGTATTAACACAAATCTTGTTTTTTTATAGCCATATACTCTTTCCCTAGTTAAATGATCTAGCAAATGTCTCCTCCATCCTCTCTTCTTCATAAAAAAATAAATTATTTTTGCATATGACTTGCATATGATTCGTTTCTAGTTTATAATTATTATTAATAAGAAATTGATATTAAAAAGAACTAGTTATAAAAATCTAAATGACTTTAGGGAGGACGATTTCATGTCAACTACAGAGAAAAACTTAAATGTATTCCAATCTGATTTACACGTATTAGAGGCAAAATTATATCACTTCCATTGGTTTGTAAAAGGAAAAGAGTTCTTTAGATTACACGAAACATTTGAAGAGTTATACGAAGAAGCTCATACACTTATTGATGACATTGCAGAAAGAACGTTACAAATTGGTGGTAAACCATTGTCATCTATGTCTCAATATCTACAACATACTACGTTAGAAGAAGAAACAAGAGACTTACATGCAGATGATATGGTGCAATATTTAGTTGAAGATTTCGAGCATTTGATCAGTAACTTAAAAGGATATACCGATACCGCTGCAAATGAGGACGATAAAGTCACAGAAGACATGTTGATTGCTGTTATGGCAAGCTTCGAAAAAACAATCTGGATGCTTCATGCCTACATGGGGTCAGATGTAAGAGGAAAATCAAGAGTATCATAAGTAAATAACCCGAATGACATTGGTTAACGTCATTCGGGTTATTTTTTGGTCTATCATCATAATATAAAAAATGTTTCTTACTTTTTAATGATAATGGCTTGTCTACCCAGTTGCTTCCAAGCCTTCATAAATGAATCCTTAGCGACTTTTTTATTTTTCTCTCCATATGGATCATTTACATATATATGCTTTTCATCATATCCAGTTACCACTGCACTATGAACGCGCGGCGTTGTTTTCACTTTACCCTCTGGTGTATTCCACGTTTCGATTTGCTTCGTCGGTTGGTAGTCAACCGTAATGATAACCCAAACCGGGAACCCTTTTGCTAAATAATTGTAGATTTCATCTGTTGAAACGCCCGTCACATCTTCTGCCTTGTCACTAACATGTTCCTTAGCTAGTTGATAAATCGGTTCATGATAAACCGTTAATCCAGGTCCATCTACCATATCCCCGACAAATCCTTTATTCGGATTTCCCTTTAAGCCATTTTCATAATCTAAAGGTACTGTAGGCAATTGATTCGCAAGCTCATTCTTTGTAACTTTATATCCTTCATAATTTGCAATCATCGCTAAACTGGTCACTTCGCAACCATTATACAGTCGCGGATCGTCCATCTGATTCAATAACGGCACATCTAAAGGTTTCACTTCTTTAGGTGGTTTTCGTTTCACTTGTTTCTTCGTATCCAGATTCGTTTTTCTAGCGACATGATGCTCAGACACTACTGTTTCTTTCGTACATCCCATTAAAAGAATGAGTAAACTGCAACCCACTAACAACAATATTCGAACACGTTTATCCATGAGACCACTTCCTTCTTTATAGCCTTAACGTCATATGAAATATGATTTAACCATCGTTCATAGATAGATTAAGGAAGCAGTAATTTGTGGCGTAGACTGTAACTTCTCATACATCATGAGTCAGCTTAACATCGCCTTTGGCTCATATTATGATTTACACATCATACGGCCACATCTTGCTTATCCTTGATGCCATTTATCATGCAGTCATATTATGAACAAACAACATATATGTATACAACACACACCGATATTTTAAGAAAAGACTGTTTCGCTTCATAATTGGATAATACAGTATTCGAATATTTTAAGTGGATTGTGTCTGCCATGCCTTAGAATTCACTGTGCTTCACTTAACTAAAATAGATAAAGTCACATTGAATGTCCTCAGCTAAGTTCAGTACAGCAAAAGAATAATAAGGAGACCTACGTTTATCGGTTGGAGATCCTGGATTTAAAAATAACGTTTTTCCCATATAACGCATATACGCAATATGGGAGTGGCCAAAGATCACGATATCAAGTGATACCTCCTCATCTTGAAATGTTGCTTTTACACGTTGTTCAGTTGTTTTCGTATCACCATGACCATGGACAATGCCAATACGATAACCTGCCGCTTCTACGATGGCTTGATCTGAAACATATTGTTTTATGTCTTCAGCATCCGTATTTCCCCATACCCCTTTTACAGGTGCATATTGATTCAGCTCTTCATAAACTTCCGGTGTTTGCCAGTCACCCGCATGAATGATTAAATCAGCTTGTTTACATGCTTCACGTAATTTTTCGGGTAACGGTTTTTTAGCAATTGTTTTAATATGAGTATCACTTGTCACAACAATCTTCATGATATCCTTGTCCTCCTCTTAAAAATATTCTTCCACTTTTATAGTAACGAAATCGCATCGTTTTAACATGTAGCAATAAAAAATTGGATCCAATTTAGTTTAATCTACATAAATTGAAATCCAACTTTTATGATCGTACCTATATAAAAAAACATTATTTACGCTTCTTTGAATTTGATTCTTTCTCATTTCTGCGTTTTTCAATATTATAATAATTTTCTGAGCCTAAACCGCCTTCACTAATCATCTTTGCAATTTCCTTTGTTCGCATTTCATCTTTTTTAACGATTTTAGATGTTTTTCTATCAAAGTTGGACAATTCATCTCATCCTTTCCATTTTTCAAAAATTTAGATAAATCTTGTACTATCCTATTTCCCTATCTTTAAATTATTATTCAATGATTTTCGGCGTGATCATAAAAACGATATTCATCTTTTAACAATCAAATCATTTTACCTATCCAACAGTATTTACAATGAGTCATTATGTTTATCTTCTGGAATTTTGTGGAATAAACTAGTACATCATCAAATATAGATATAGTAGGGGTGATTGATCGTGGGATCTAGATGGATTAAACTCGCGGCTTTATATTTTATTATTGGAATTGGCATTGGACTTCACATGTCCGCTACGATTCAACTTAATTGGGCGGCCGCACACGCTCACGTGAACTTAGTTGGCTGGGCTTCTACAGCTATTATTGGTCTTGTATATGCTGTTTATCCAAAGGCTGGAAAAAGTACACTCGGCACATGGACATTTTGGTTATATAATATTGGCTTACCTTTCTTATTAGCGAGTATGTTTATGGTGCAAATACCAGGCATGCTTAATTTCGCCCATATCTTTACATTCGCAGGTGGCGGTGCATTAGCACTAGGCGTTATTCTATTCATTATTAACGTATTTGTAAATGTACATGATTCAGACCTAGACACCTTTTAATATTAGCAGCTAAAAATGAGAGATATCATTCTCTCATTTTTTTAGTACATATAGACTATTCCCATTACTGTATTTTTATGGAATAATGGATAGGATTATTGAAACGGATTAAAGGGAGGAAACATCATGAAGAAACTGCTTTCAGTGTTAACGTTAGGCATTTTAATATCTATTGTATTAACCGCTTGTGGTGAAAAAACAGAAACATTTGAAAATAAAGCCGAGGGCATGAATGTTGAGATGGATGTTACGTATAAAGACGACATTGTTACCCATATCGAACAAGTGAGTACAGTCAATTATGAAGAAGCACGTTTAGACAAGGATACACTTAAAAAGGTTATGGATAAGCAGCTGGAGTCTGTTAAAAAAATCGAAGCTGTAGACGTTGATAGTAAGTACGGAGATGAAGAGCTTGTACAAACGATTAAATTTGATGTGAAAGATGCAGATTCTGAAGAAATTGAAGATGTGTTTAATATTAATCCCGATGAGGAAAAACCGAGCTTTGAAAAATTCAAAGAGGAATTAAAAGACCAAGGCTTTAAAGAAAAAGAATAAGCACCATCCTCAATCACGAATGAGTCAATTCAGTTTAATCGTATTCAAAAAGGAGGTTTGCTCTAAGGCAAACCTCCTTTTTATATATGAAGCTTTTATATTTAACGTTCGTCTGATTCTATAATCCCTTGATCTTTAGCCATTTGTTTACATGCATAAGGAGCTGTCCAAAATGTCGTTAACATTAATATCGAAACGGGAACCGCTGTAACGACAATAAAGGATTGTAAAGATTCGACTCCATCTTCACCGATTGTTAATAAGATTGTTGCTACAGCACCCATTAACAATGCCCAAAATACACGTAATAACTTAGACGGGTCCCCACTTCCCGTAATCGCCATCGAAATCGTTAGAGACATTGAGTCAGTTGTCGTCAATACGAATATAATGGTCGCTAATAGAAGTAAGATACCAAATATCATACCAAACGGCAGTTGATCCGTAATGGCAATCATTGCAGCTGGTGGCCCATTTTCACTCAGCGCCTTGGATACAGATCCAGGGTTTGTCATCTCCTGGAAGATACCTGTTCCCCCGACTACTGTAAACCAAAATGTTGTTATAACAGGAGCGATGACAGCTACTGATGTAACAAGCTGACGGATTGTACGTCCACGTGAAATACGAGCTACGAAGATAACCATCATCGGACCATATCCAATAAACCATGCAAAGAAGAAAATCGTCCAACCACTTAGCCACGCTTCATCTCCATGATACGTTGTCATTGTGAAGAAATCTTGTACATATAATGCGAACGATTCGATATGAGCATTAAAGATAAAGAGTGCAGGTCCTGTTACTAAAATCGCAAATATTAAGAATAAAGCAAGTATCGTATTAAAACTACTTAAATATTGAATCCCTTTATGAATCCCTGTTGCTGCAGATATCGCTGCCACGACAACAAGTGCAATCACAATGACAATTTGAATAAATAATACATCTGATATATTAAATAATTCACTCATTGCATAGCTTGCTTGTAAACCTAGAAAACCAATCGGTCCAATTGTTCCTGCTGCAACCGATATAATCGAGAACACATCGACAATTGTCCCAAGTACACTCTTTTTCATGATTTTATCTCCAAAGAATGGATACAATAAAGCTCTTGGTTTCAATGGAACACCTTTGTGATAATGCGCATACATTAACACAATTGTACCGAGTGTACCTAAAATAGCCCAAGCTAAGAAGCCCCAATCAACGAAGCTTGTAGCTAATGCGGTGATCGCAGCTTCGTGTGATCCAGCATCAATCCCATTTGCATGTGGCGGCGTATCCATAAAGTGGCTTAATGGCTCAGCGGCCGCCCAAAAGACACCACCCGCAGCTAGTAACGTACACATAATAATGGAAATCCATTTAAACGTGCTCATCTCTGGTTTATCCATATTCCCTAATTTAATTTTACCGTATTTTGAAAAACCTAGGAAAAGTGCAATTAAAAATGTACCGAGTAAAACAACTTGATACACACTTCCAAAATATTTAACAGAAAATGCAAATGAATTGTTGACCAGGTTCGTTACCATATCTTGGTTAATCAGACCAAGTGTTACAAATAGAACTAGTAACCCACCACTAATAATAAAGACAGGCCAATCGATTATTCCGTTTTTTCTTGTTGTATTCTTCAAATCAAAACCTCCAGAAAATAATCCGTGCCTATACCTTATAATTGAATCGACGTCCAACTGATATATAGACAACCAGTATATAAATAGTGGGAAAAGAAATGATTGTCAATGTGACTAATCTATCAATTAGTTGTTAAATCGCATGGCATAACGGCATTTTCTCCCTAAAAAATGAAAAACAAACGATGCGTCCTCCATCATTTTCCCTATTACTGTATCCTTTAGATCGTCTTATTATTTAGTTTTCGCAGTATATTTTTTAATCGCAGGCAGGACATCTGTCCCAATTCGTTCAATATTTTTCATCACCTTATCAAAAGGCAATCCGCCAAAGTCAATTTGGGCCATATAACGTTGGTGACCAAACATTTCATATTGGTATAATATTTTCTCAATGACTTCTTGTGTACTACCAATATTGATGATACTTCGTGAATCTTTTGCTTGTGCAAAAAGCTGTTTCGGAAAGCCTTGACCATTTGTCTTTAGCATACCTTCATTAATATAAGGATACATATCTCGAAACGCCTCTTGAGTCGTTTCAGCTACATAGAAAAAGCCTGTAGTCGCAACTGGATATTCCGCTGGGTTAAACCCTGATTTTTCTAACGCATCTCTGTAAGCTTCAATTGTTGATTGAAATGCCATGGCTGGTCCACCTAATGTTGCAAGAGCCATAGGAACCCCAGCGTATCCTGCTTTCAGTGCACTTGCCCCACGTCCTCCAACAGCCCGCCAAATCGGCATTGAACCATGTAATGGACGAGGTATAATTTCCGCATTTTCTAGTGGAGCACGAAACTCACCTTCCCAATTAATCACTTTTTCTTGATTGATTTGTTGTAATAAAGCAAATTTCTCCTCAAACAATGCCTCATAATCGGCCTCATCATATCCTAATAACTTAAAGAGACCAATTCTTGAGGCACGACCTGCAATGATTTCCATACGCCCTTTTGACAATAAATCAAGTGTTGCAAAATTTTCATATACGCGCACTGGATCAGACGTACTAATAATCGTAGAGGAACTGCCCAGTTTAATCGTTTCAGTAGCTTGAGCGATTGCTCCAAGTAATACTGCATGTGCTTGTGAAACAAAATAAGCTTGATGACTCTCACCTATACTAAAAAAGTCTAGTCCAGCTTGTTCTGCAAGTTTGGCATATTCAACAAACTCATGAATCCGTTCTTCTGCAGAAATCTGCTTACCTGTATGTGGATCTGGCAAATGGTCTCCTAATGTATACATGCCGAATTCCATACCATGACTTTCATCCATACGATACGCTTCCATACTATTCTCCCCCATTTATCGCTTTTATATTAAACATGTGATGATTTATGATGCACGAACCAACATGATAAAAAAAGGGATTTGTTCTGTGAACAAATCCCTTTTATTCAAGACACTGATTAAATCTCATTCGTTAAATGTGATTCTAAGAACCAGCGATATTTATCAAGTGTGTGTGATACATCTGTGAAAAGATCTGACGTTTGTTCGTCTAAATCACCAGATGTTTCAATCGCGTCTCTAATGCTATTGGCTACATGAGCCCAATGTTTGGTTAATGTTTCCATAACGTCAATATCTTTCGTTGTGTTCATTGGCCATTCAGGCAATGATGTTTTGCTCGCAATGCCTTGCACAGGTTGTCCCGCTGTCCCACCAAGTGATGACGCTTGCTCAGCTAGTGAATCAATCAATTCTGGTAGGTCTCCCGCGATATCATCAAAGAATTCATGATACGCAATAAAACGTGGTCCACGCACGTTCCAATGGGCTAATTTCGTTTGAATATACAAATCGGTTAAATCAACAACATGTTGGTTAAGCAATTCAATTAATTTTTCTTGGGCTTCTGTTGACTTTATCTTTCTAAATCTAGTCAATGTGAATTCCTCCTAAAAAAATGAGTAACTTGGTTACATCATAATGTATTCCCCCCACTTCGACGATTAAACGTTTGAAAAGAGAAATCTGAATACCCCGTACCTAATTGATTTACAAATAATCTTTGCCCAAAAAGATAACCCCCATGATTTGATGGGGGTTATCTGACTTTAGAATTTTACTTTAACATCATGAGTAGAAATGTCTTCAAACGTGTCTTCATCCAGTACCACAAGTGTAAACTCTATACTCTCTTCTAAATCTGGTAAATCTCCATCATAGTTTTCAATAACTAGAACAGAATCTGAAGACTTCTCACCTGAAATGGTTTCACTATAAGCGACCATATCGTCAATCATTTTACCATCTGCCGAAACTTCGCGAGTTTGCACCTCAATTGTTTTATCAGTTTTATTTTCTACTTCGATATGAATATCATAACGTTCCTCATCAAAATCTTTATCTTCCACACGTTCTATTTTAGTTAATGTTGCCTTAACATTGTCATCATCAGCTAACACTTTATCTACTTCTTTTGTTTCAGTATCATTCCCTTTTTCCTCAGACTGGTCGCTTCCTGATTCATTTTCAGCTTTCACCTCAGAAACATCCTTTTCTTCCGCTTCACTTCCACAAGCTACTAAAAATACTGCTGTAAATAATAATACTAATAATTTCTTCACTTTCTTTGTGCCTCCCTTTAATATG
>DVIO01000028.1 GCA_018711205.1 Candidatus Avamphibacillus intestinigallinarum
AACTCGTCAATCTTACTATAAAACGGCAATGAGAAGGTTACCGATTCACCTTTAATCGAAAGGTCTACATTTTTCGAATATTTTTGACGGAAGTTATCTTCTGTTTTCTTCGTTTCTAAATCTGCTACATCCGATTTATATTTTGCTTTGAACTCATACTTACCTGGTAAAAATGGTCCTACTTTTTTACTGTCATAGTCTTTTTTCATTTTTGCAACTGAATCACCATTGACAAAGATTTCTGTTCCTTCATAATTTGATGAAACTTTGAAGTAAACTGGACTTACAGTCACTTTGTACTTATCAAAAGTAAGGAATTTACCATCTTTTTTAAGGTTAAAAGAATTAGATGAATATCTTGATTCATCACTATCACTACTCGTATCTTTATCCAGACGCTCTGCCTGACCTTCTAGATGTTCTATGATCTCATCTTTTACATCTTTATTATCATCTAAATACTCCAGCATAGAGTCAATTGAATCATCATCAATCTCTAAATCATCATGATCTGCCTTAAGTAATTTATTAATTTCTGATGTATCTTCATCTTCTAAGGCTTGATTAAACTTCTCAGCTGTTTTAACTGGGGAGTACATAGATTCTCCAACTTTAAACGCAACAATAAGAATAACTATAATAGCTGCAATACTTCCAATAAGAATCTTTGTCTTTTTCGTCATCTTATTTCCTGACCCGTTGGAGTTTGATCCTCCGCCTAAGCCAGCAGATACTGATTGCTGTCCACCTGTTCCAGATGTTGAATCTTGTTGATTCGTGTTGGTAGATGTTGTTTGATTGTCTGGAGTTGCAGGCTCATTATGTTGTACAGAATTATCACTATCGAAGTTTGTTCCACAATTATTACAAAATTGAGCATCATTCGCAGCTTGATGTCCACATTCTTTACAGTATTTCATGAAATGCCTCCCGTTCATTTTGATGTGTTTGTGCTAAATTACCAGGTAATGTTCATTATACTAAAATTGGAAATACGCTTCATCAGTCGAAAGAATCAAAAAGCAAAACCTTTTTCACATCATAAAGACCCAGATTTTCTCTGGAATGAAACGATTTCTTTATAAAACATATGTCATTTTGCTGCAAATCATGACTCATCTTCCAAATGAAGCCATGCTCGGTCCTGACTCCAATTCACTTGAACGCCTACATCAAAGAATTTTGTCAAATGTTCGCTCGTTAGCATTTCTTTTCGGTCACCTTTTGCAAATACTTGTCCTTTTTTTAATAATAAACTATGTGTAAACATTGGTAGAATTTCCTCGATATGATGCGTCACAAAAATAAGTGTCAAAGCTTGTTCTTTTAACGCTAGATTTGAAATCGTGCGCATTAATTCTTCACGTGATAAAAAATCAAGGCCATTTGTCGGTTCGTCTAGGATTAAAATTTCTGGTTTTGCCATCAATCCCCGGGCAATTAATATTTTTTGTTGTTCACCTTGAGAACATGTCACATAGTGACGTCCTTTTAAATAGCTGATATTTAACTGCTCGATTAACTCATCTGCAAAAGCATAATCTGCTTCAGTTGGCTCATCATACATACCTGTCGAAGCAAATTTCCCACTAATGACTATATCTTCTATACGTGTATGACCTGCAATACGTGATTGTAATGAGGAGCTGACCCAACCAATTCGTTTACGCAAAGCGTGGATATTCGTTTGTCCGAATGTCTCACCTAATACAGAAATCGTTCCCTTTGTTGGCCAAGCATAGCCATTTACCATATTTAATAGGGACGTTTTTCCAGAGCCATTCAAGCCTAAAATCGTCCAATGCTCTCCTGGTTTAACCGCCCAGTTCACCTCATTTAAAATCGTTTTATGATTTCGTTGCCAAATAACGTCCTTAAATTCAATTATATTCATCACACTCATCCTCTCTTTTAAAACAGGCATCATGCCTGATACAACCTTATATCAATTAATTTAGGTAATTGTAGCAAATTTCAGAAAAACATGCGATAATAAACGTAATTTCATTCTATAGAGGTGATTATTATGCAAAATCGTTCAACGAATCATGTTCTATTCACACCAGCTTTATCTTCTAAAAAACATGTTGAAACAGATTATGATATCGGCGAAGTAATGCGTACACCTGCCCCTTCTCCACGTCATCAATGGACTGTGCAAAACATCTTATGTCAGTTACGAACTCAAACTGAACATGAATTCCTATACTTACAAGCTCCGTGCGATTTAATCATCTCAAACAGAAAAATCCATAAACCTGATCTGATGATCATTCAAAAAGAAAGACGACATATCATTGAAGAACATGCCGTCACGTCACCACCAGATATTATTATTGAAGTCCTTTCAAAATCAAGTATACCGCTTGATCGTCGTATTAAAATGCGAGACTATGCCCAATTTGGGGTCCATGAATATTGGATTGTCGATCCGTATGAACAATGTATTGAGCAATATGTTCGGACGAGCGACACATACGTATGTAAACAAACCGTACAAGAGCAACATATTACGTCAGCACAGTTCGACCAACTATCATGCCAGCTTTCACATATTTTCCCTATAGATTCATGAATTCATCCGCGCATTTCTTTTACATGAACACCGAACAGTTCAATCAGACCAACTGCTTGGACATAGGAAATCGTACAGCCTCGTAAATACTCAGGCTGAACAATGAGCGTATCAAATAAACTATTACTTAAATCGATTCCCTGTAATGACGTACCATTAAAATTCACCTCATTGATATGAGAACGATTAAAATCGACTTTTTTCAATGTATTCTCAGAAAAATCAACACTATTCAAATCACAATCATCAAATCTAACGGTGTTCAAATTGGCAAAACGAAATAGGCTAAGACCCAATTGACAGTTTTCAAATGACACATTTCGCATATGCGACTCTGGCATATTCATACCTAATGCTTTTGAACCTTTAAATTGAACACGATGTAACGTCGCACCAATAAATTCACTATTAGACAAATCACAAGTATCGAAGACGCAATCTGTGAATTCTACTTGACTAAAATCCACACTTAAAAAACGCATATTTCGAAAATAGACACCTTCAAAACATAGTTTGTCACGCTTCTCACCAGTAATCATTTCCTCTTTTAATTCACATGCATTGACATAATCGCTAAACTCAGCAAATGTACGTAGAGGTAGTCCATCTTTTATGTTTGGTGCCGCAATGTTAAACGCCTTCATTAACAACCCTCTTTCTATTCATTATGTCTCCTATTCCGTCATTGTACCATACGATTTCTTCAATTCGTCATACAGCTTGTTTATAATATAATTGAAAAGGTTACAACTAACATAGTACATAAAAAGGACGTGCCACATGATTGAATTCAAAAATGTTTCTAAGGAATTTCCAGATGGAACAAAAGCGATACAACATATTTCATTTAAAATCAATAAAGGAGAACTCGTCACCTTAATCGGCCCGAGTGGTTGCGGTAAAACAACAACTATGAAGATGATTAACCGCTTAATTCAACCGACCGAAGGAGACATCTTGATACAGGACAAACAAATTGATGCCTTCAATATCAACGAGTTACGTTGGAATATCGGGTATGTATTACAAGAAATCGCCTTATTCCCGCATCTAACAATCGCTGAGAACATCGCAGTTGTACCTGAGATGAAAAAATGGAAGTCTCACAAAATTAAAGCACGAACAAATGAATTACTCGAAATGGTTAATTTAGACCCAGATACATATGCAGACAAAATGCCACACGAATTATCCGGTGGCCAGCAGCAACGAATCGGTGTTGTTCGTGCATTAGCAGCTGATCCGGATATTATTTTGATGGACGAGCCATTCAGTGCACTTGATCCGATCAGTCGTGAGCAGCTACAAGAAGATATTCAAAATTTACAAAAGCAAATTCAAAAAACCATTGTCTTTGTGACGCATGATATTAATGAAGCCCTTGCTTTAGGAGATCGTGTTTGTCTCATGAATGCTGGTGAAATTGTACAAATGGATACGCCACAAGAATTAATCCTTCATCCAAAGGATAGCTTTGTTAAAGATTTCATCGGGTCACATCGCTCACCTTGGCTTACAGCTGTCGATGTCATTGGCCGCTTAGATCATGAGCAGGTACTTGATTTAAGCGACTTGCATATTGCACATGATAATCCTGAGAAAACCTTCGTTGTGATGAATGATGACGGTAAATATGAGGGAACACTCTTTGGTGGGAAGCAAATTGACGTAGAGCCCATTGCCAATAACTTACAATTGTATAAAGCGGCAAAATTATTAGATGACTCACATGTGAATATTCTACCGATTACAAAGGACGATCAATTAGTCGGCATCCTCACCAATGACATGATTGTTCAATTTTTACGACAAGAGATTTCTATTAAGAACGGGGTGGTCCAATCATGAAAGAATTCATTTCCGTTTTTAAACATCGTGAAGCTATTTTTTGGAATGCCATTTGGGAACACTTACAAATCTCGCTTATTTCGCTTGTCATTGCGATTTTAATTGCTGTACCACTCGCTTTATGGTTAACACGTTATAAAAAAGTTGCTGAACCGATTATTGGTATTTCTGCAATCATGCAAACGATCCCGAGTCTGGCAGTGCTTGCATTTCTTATTCCGTTTTTCGGAATCGGGAAAATTCCTGCGGTCGTAGCACTTGTATTGTACGGGTTGTTGCCCATTTTACGTAATACATACACAGGTATTAGTGAAGTAAATCCTGCTTTAACTGAGGCCGCAACAGGTATGGGGATGTCCTCATTTAGAAGATTAACCAAAATTGAACTGCCCCTTGCAATGCCTACGATTATGGCCGGTATCAGAACGTCAATGGTATTAATCGTTGGTACGACAACAATCGCGGCATTAATTGGTGCAGGTGGTTTGGGGGAACTTATCTTGCTCGGTTTAGACCGTGGAGCAGATTTAAATCTTATTTTACTCGGCGCAATTCCCGCAGCATTACTCGCTATTCTATTAGATTTTGTCTTACGTATTTTTGAGCATTTCTCAAAACGTTTTGGTTTCAAATCGCTTATTGCCATGTTACTCATTGTCATACTTATTTTAGTAGGGCCGCTTATCGTAAAAGGGAACACGCAAGATGATATTGTCATTGGAGGCAAGCTTGGTTCTGAACCAGAAATACTTATTAATATGTACAAGCTATTAATTGAAGATGAAACAGACTTAAACGTTCGCTTAGAACCGGGTTTAGGTAAAACGGCTTTTGTATTTTCTGCATTAAAACAAGGAAGTATTGATATTTATCCAGAATTTACTGGAACAGCTATCGTCACCTTTATGGAAGAGGAAGCAGACAGCAATGACGCTAAAAAAGTATATCAACAAGCTAAAAAAGGCATGCAGGAACAATTTGATATGGCTTATTTAAAACCGATGCAATATAACAATACGTACACCATCGCTACAACAAAAGAATATGCCAAAGAGCATAAACTTAAATCCATGGCTGATTTGAAAAAAGTCGAACGTGATGCAAAAGCAGGTTTCACATTAGAATTTAAAGATAGAGAAGATGGTTACCAAGGTATGCAGAAAAAATATAACCTAGATCTTAACGTCAAAACGATGGAGCCTGGTATTCGTCAAGAAGCCATTGCAAAAGACGAAGTACAAATGATTGATGCCTATGCAACAGATAGTTATATGGTTGAACTTGATTTAGTTAGCTTGGACGACCCTAAACATCTTTTCCCACCATATCAAGGAGCACCCTTAATGAAACAAGAAACCTTGGATAAACATCCTGAACTTGAAAAAGTCTTGAATCAATTAGCCAATCAGATTACAGATGAAGAAATGCGGGAAATGAATTATGAAGTGGATTATAAAGATAAGCCAGCACATGATGTGGCTAAAACGTATTTAGCGAAAAAAGGCTTATTAAAATAAGGAGGTATTCACGTGGTTTGTGAAAATCCAACAGATGAAGAATTACGACCTATCTTGGCAAAAGCAAAAACAATCGCCGTTGTCGGGCTTTCAGATGACCCGGAACGTACATCGAATAAAGTGGCAACCATTATGCAGAACAGTGGGTACCGTATCATCCCAGTCAATCCGAAAGTCGGTCGCATACTTGGTGAGACATCATATAGTCGCTTGCAAGATATCCCAGATGAGATTGATATCATCAACGTATTCAGAAGACCTGAATATTTACCAAGCATTGCTGAAGATGCTATTGAAACAAATTGCAAAGTCTTTTGGGCACAGCTTGGCATTTCAAATGAAGATGCCTGCGAGCTTCTACAACAACATGACTTCACTGTCGTCATGGACAAATGTATAAAGGTAGCCTATCAGCAACTCATCAATATTTAAATCAAAAATCGCATTCCTCAAAGCCTTGAGGAATGCGATTTTAATGATGTTATTTACAAGAGAAATCATAATGTAAGTTAAATGCCATTGATTGAACCTCTGGCGTTCCACCCGAAGCAATACATTCATCCTTCTTCTCTTGTAACTCATTTGTATTCGTATACGATTGACTGCCAACGATGCCTAAGACAATTAAAATCGGAAGAAAAAACATCACCATAATCGTGATTTTATTAGACTTTTGGATTTTAGCAACATCTTGATCTTTCCCTTGTTGTGCTTGCAAGTTCATTCGCCCCTTTTAATTTCTAGCCTATTGTTACTGTATCATATGTTATTACTCTTAAGTATAGCATTTTTTTATATTGGTTTATGCTTCACAATCCTCGTAATTTTGTCGATATAATAATGAAAGTCATATTTCTGTTTATTAGGAGTGTAACAAATGGTTAAACTGGAAAACAAACAATTAAAACAATGTCAAAACATTGTTGATACGTTAGTCGAAGCAAATGAACACTTAAATCAATTAATAAAAAATAAAGAATTAAATCAAAGTATTTTTATGTTTAGTTCAATTGTTGAAGGCTTTGAATCCATTCGAGTTTTCGATATATCTTCACATCTCAAAAACTGGAATAATCAAATACAAAAGACAGAAAACTATTTAATCATGATTGCCCAAGAATTAGAAAATAATAATTTCTTAAAAATTAATCAGATTCTGCAATTTTCGCTTATTCCATTATTAAAACAAATCCAACAATCTTTAAATATGTATCAAGATGAAGATAATAAGATTTATTCTATCGGTGTCTTTCATTCTTTTGCAAATCCAAGAGAATTTTACCCAAATCCACGTATTGATGCGATGGTTCAAGAAAGCAAAAAACAACATACACAATTATTATTTTTCACTTCAGATGATGTAGATCTTGAGGCTAAAACCGTTGAGGCAGAACTATTTGAAGATAATCAATGGCAGAGAAAAACATTACCATATCCTGATGTCATTAATAATGTTGGAGTAGGTAAGAAATCACGTATTGAAAGAAAATTACGACGTGAAATTCCGTTTACAAGCTTTCATGTCGGAAACAAATTCAGTCTACCAAGGCGAATGGTTCAATATCGTAAATATATAGAATTACTGGTTCCCTTTAAAATGTGTAACAATAAAGAAATTATTCAACGCTTCTTAGAAGACAATCCAAAAGTTGTGTTCAAAGCACTTCAAAGTAATCGTGGAGAAAATATATTCTTCGTAACCAAAAAAGGAAATCGATATGTATTAACAGAACATAAAAAAGAACGTATTATGAGTCAAGATGTCTTCAATCAATGGATTGATGACATTATTCTTAGGGAAAAAAATAGTTTTATCGTTCAACGCTATATTCATACTCGTACAAAGAACGATGAACCTTATCATTTTCGAGCTCATGTACAAAAGGATGGCGATGGTAAATGGGTATTAACACATATTTATCCTCGTGTTGGAAATAAAAAAAGTAATTTAAGTAATGTTGCTGAGGATGGTAGAGTAGATGACTTTCACGAATTTATGATGCGTGAATTCGATGAAAATGGTGCAAAGCACGAATCTAATATTTTAGAACTCTCACTCGAACTCGCTCATCATTTGGATAAATTATATGGGCTGAATTTAAATGAACTTGGAATCGACTTAGCAATCGATGAGACAGGAAGATATTGGATGCATGAAGCGAATAACGGTCCACAAACAGCCTATCATGAAGAAAAGAGAGCAGTGAATACGATAGCTTATGCAAAGTATATTGCTCAAAATGGAATTTTTCATCAAGAATCAAGATTTATGGATTCTCATCAATTTAACGCAAATTCTACAACAATTGAAAAGGCTAATCTACAGGACTGTGTGAAACTTGGTGTTTTATTAGGTGAAGTCATTAATGATGATTTAATGACTTCATGTATTGAAGCTGCGCAAAAAGAAAACATGCAATTATTCGCCTTCACACCTTACGATATTGATTTTGATGAAATGCTTATTCGTGGTCATTTTTATGAGAATGCACAATGGGTCAAAAAAGTAGTCCCTTATCCAGATATCATCTTTGATCGATTAAAAGCAAGAAATAATCAGCATTTACAAATCATTTATGACGAATTAGAAGATATTCCGTTGATTAATCCTTGGTCATTTGAAACGGCTACACGTTCCTTACTATTACAGACTTTACAGGCGAACGATACAATTTCTCAGATACTCGTTGATTTCGAAAAAGTTTCACGGTCAAGAGATATTTTTCGTTTTATCGAAAAATATAAAAACATAATGCTCTTGCCTGATGCAAGTTCAAATAAAGATGATATGGTCAGTATCCAAAAACAAGCTAATGGATCGTATGACGTAATTAGAAAACTGAATAAAAAAGCGTTTAATGAATCTCAATTACTAAATCACGTAAAAGACATGTTAAAAGAAAAATCTTATGTCGTGCAAGCAGATGATTTTCAATCTTTCAGCATCAATGTTCATCTTATGAAAACGAATCAAAATGATTGGGGCCTTGTTCATACGTTTGTTAGCAATTATTTAGATGGAAATAAAACAAAACTGAAACGTGAAAATATTTCACTTGAAGCCTTTTTCACGAAGCATCCATCGTTTGGGGATGCAAAAGAATATAAAGATAAATGTGAGCATTTATCGTCAGTCATTATGCACGATTTAAGTAGTATTTACCCAGATGATCTCTCTGAGCTAATTTTAAAATTTAAAATCAATCAGGATAATAACCTAGTATTATTCGAGGTAAATCCGGATGGTCCTGAGATTATCTATAATAGCCAAACACTCGCGAAAGCAATTGTACAATATGCTATATCTCTAACAAATTAATAAGGTAATACGGATAATCAGCAAATAATTACTGAACAAAACGGGCTTCTAAACAAAGTCCGTTTTTAATATTCTTGTGATCAAATATATATTCGTATAACCTAGAATCATGTTATTTTCATCATATAAAGGTTACACTAAATACTAGTGCTAAATGAATTAACGAAGGAAGGTTACAAAATGAACGATTTAATCATCGGAACGAATCAATATATGACTGTCACCCGCTTTAATGATACGGGGTATATTGTAGAAATAAATGGCGTACAAGCCCATCTACATCAGGATGAGGTTGATCATGACTTAAATATCGATGACAGGATTAAAGTATTCGTATATGAAGACAAACGTGGAAAACTCATCGCAACTCCCCAACTCGCAAACGTTACGACAGATTCCTACAATTGGGCAAAAGTCGTCGAAAAGATACCAAATCTAGGTGTTTTTGTCGATATTGGTTCGACAATAGAAATACTCGTGTCGAAAGATGATTTGCCATTATTCGACATTGTCTGGCCTGAGAAATCAGATAAGCTGTATGTGAAGCTAGATAAAGATCGTAAAGGGCGATTGCTTGCAAAACCAGCTACAGAAGGTGTCATAGAAGATATGCGCGAGTGGGCGCCAGATTCAATGTTAAATCAAAATGTGACGGGATTTGTTTATATAACAAATCGAGAAGGAACAGCCATCATAACCAATGAAGATTATCGCGGATTTATTCATTATACCGAACGTAAGGAAGAACCACGTTTAGGGGAACAAGTAGAAGGTAGAGTTATTGCTGTAAAAGAGGATGGCACATTGAACATTTCGTTACGTCCTTTAAAACAATATAGCCAAATTGAGGATGCTGAGCGAATTTTTGAGCATTTACAAATGAACGATGGTGTCATGCCTTTCACCGATAAGAGCGACCCTGAAGATATTAGAGCCACCTTCCAAATTAGTAAAGCGGCTTTCAAGCGCGCGCTCGGTAAACTAATGAAAGAAGGAAAAATCAAACAAGAAAATGGCATGACCTATTTAAGTAAGACAGAATAAACATATCAAAAATCGTTCCTCTAAATAGAAGAACGATTTTTGATAATGAGATTTTAAAATTTTGATTTATTAGATTGTCCTAAAATTAAATAATTTAATTCTTCTTGTGAAATGGCATGGTAATCTTTACGCTTTATAAAATAAATCATAACGCCAAGAATCGTCCAAACGATAAGCGCAATTCTAGATTCTTTCCCTAAAAACGCAGGTGAGCCTGGAACCAACAATAATCCAATAAAGATTAAACTAGCAATTACACCTATTATCGTAATCATTCGTTTTAACTGATTCCTCCATGTCCTTTGCACAGTTTTTCTTTTTAAAAAATCATAGGCAGTTAAACAAGTGTAGAAATATGCAATGGACACCCCTATTGAAGACATATCAACAATCCACAATAATACCTCTCTCCCAAACCACGGGGCTATCATCGCAATTAAGATTGTAAAAACAATACTAAAATAAGGCGTTTGATGTTTGGGATGTAATCTAGAGAATATTGTAGGGAGCATCTTTGCTCTTGACATCGCAAAAAGTAATCGACTAGATGAAACGATAAATCCATTAAGACCTGTAAATATTCCCATACTAAGAGCAACAACTAATAACACCAAACCAACTGACCCTAACAACCCTTGAATGGCAGTACCTGTTCCCCATATGACATCATTTTTGACGAGCTCTTGCCATGGCATCGTCATAGCAGTAGAAATGACCATCAAACTATACAATAGGAACGCCGCAAATAAAGCAAAGATAATTAAGCCAAACGCCTTTTTCGAATTAAAATTAAATTCCTCCGCAGTTTGTGGAATATTATCAAATCCCACAAAAGCCCATGGAGCAATTGCAACAATAGATATAACAGAAAAAAACATCGATTGATTCGGTACAAAGCTGGGCTGCAAATTATGTATTGAAGTATCCGGTGAAATCCCAACTAAAACAGTGATCAAACTTACACTTAATAACATCATTACACAAAAGTAAAATTGTACACGACCTGATAATTTTGTTCCAATAATGTTTAAATAGCCAAATATAAGAAGTACCAAAATGGCAACCAATATTTCTGTTATATACACATCCCAATCTGCTAATTGATATAATTTGAACTGTTCAATAAATTCTGGAAAAATATATTTTAACATTAATGAAAAAGCTGATGCATTTAGCGCAACAATACATATATAGCCTAGTGATAAAAACCATCCACAAATAAATGCATGTATTCTCCCAAAACTAAAAAATGTATAAGCAAATTCTCCGCCCGAAACTGGGAGATACTTAATTAAAATCCCATAACTAACGGCTATGAGCATCATCAACATGGCGCCAATTAGAAAACCAATAATCACTCCCATTGGCCCGGCTTCTTTTATCCAATTCGTTGGTTGTACAAATGCGCCCCATCCAATAGATGAACCCAAAGCAATTGCCCATACCCAATGTGGCTTTAATGTTCGTTTTAAAGTCATACGATTTTCATTCATGTAACAAATAATCCTTCCTAAGAGTACGATTTATGAAATATATTAGGTTTATATTACCATACATTTTAATATTTCTAAATCCTTTTTCCCGTGTTCTATCAAATTTAACCCTGATTATTTGTCTAACGTATTTATGTTTTTAATATAGAATAAGTATAAGGGTCTATATCTATCTATCCGAACAAACCACATCATTAATGATGACTACATTAAAAAGGCAATAATGCGAGATAAACTTTACAACCGTTTATCTATGGGCGCGGTTTATGAATATAACTTTCAATAACAAAGCCACAGTCCTTACAAAAGTAATGAATCATCGCTTTACCAAGTAATGCACCCTTCACATTAACGGCTGCATAGCCTGATTGTTTCGCTCTTCCTATATT
>DVIO01000029.1 GCA_018711205.1 Candidatus Avamphibacillus intestinigallinarum
AGATATCAAAAATATCGTGACAAATTGGGTCGTGATTATCTTA
This sequence comes from Candidatus Avamphibacillus intestinigallinarum, assembly GCA_018711205.1. Classification (GTDB taxonomy): domain Bacteria; phylum Bacillota; class Bacilli; order Bacillales; family Amphibacillaceae; genus Avamphibacillus; species Avamphibacillus intestinigallinarum. Next base: position 44 of record DVIO01000029.1, read on the forward strand.
ATAGGTGGTCTTATTGTATTACCTTCTTTATATGCTTGGTTTAATATTAAAGCCTCTTGGGATCCATATGGTCAGACGGATCAAATTCCAATCGGAGTCGTCAATTTAGATAAGGGTGCCAAAACGCATGGTGAAGAAATTGATGCCGGCAAAGAAATTGTCAAAGAATTAAAGAAAAATGATTCAATGGATTGGAAATTTGTTGATTATGATAAAGCGATGGATAAAGTAGATTATGGAGATTATTTTGCGGCGATTGTCATTCCAAAGGATTTTTCTAAAAATTTAGCTAGTGTTACGGACGGGAAACCTAAAAAAGCGAATGTAGATTACTATGTGAACGAGAAAATTAATGCCATTGCTCCTAAGATTACAAGTAAAGGGGCAGACGTAATCGTCGATGATATTAGTTCGAATTTTGTTTCGACGGTAAACGGTGTTATCTTTGATATATTTAATCAAATAGGCATCGAAATGGAAAAGGATCTACCAGATATTGAACGATTTGAGAAGTACGTATTCGATATTGAAAAGAGACTACCTGATATTCATAAAACGTTAAAGAGTTCATTAAATGATGCCGAAGATGCTGATGGCTTAATCGCCAAAGCAGAAAATGAAATTCCACGTGTAGAAAAAGCAACAAAAAATGGACTTGAAATTGTTGATGATACGTTAGGTTATCTTGACGAAGGAGAGAAAAAACTAAAAGAAATCTCTCCAAAAATTAAAACCGATTTAAAGAAAGCAAGACAATTAACAAATGAAGCAAATAATGCACTGAAAAAACTTCAAAATATTGATATTGATTTTAGTAAAGGTGACGATATCGTTCAGAAAATTGAAAACGATATGAATTCAAGTGTTACTAAAATGAAAAATACAGAGGAAACGATTCAGAAATTAAAGCAACAAGCAGCACAATTAAAAGAACAATTACCTGATGAACAAGAAGTTCCAACAGACGAGTCGAATGATAAAGACAATCACGATGAAGATTCGAATCAGCAATCTAACGCAGAGAAGAAAAAACAAATCGAAGCACAAAATGAAGCGATTCGTAAAACAAAAGAAAAGATTTCTGAACAAGAAAAAACATTAGAAGAAGCCGAGCAAGGCTTAAAAACATTACGAGAAGCAATTGAAGACGTCAATGTGAATGCTAAAGATATTCAGGACTTTACGAAAGATAAAAAGAAAGAGATTGATCAAAAAGTAAGTCAATTACAGAAGAAAACTGAGGAAACGACTGTTCAATTAGATACATTTATCAAAGAGTATTCTGAACGTATTGAACCGACTGTGTTTGAACAAATTACAAAAGCAAAAAATACATTGAATGATGCTAGAACAACTTTAGTGAATGTACAAAACATGATTCCTAAAGTGAAGAAAATCTTAGCAAGTACAAAAGAGAATTTACACGATGGGAAAGATGTTTTACAAGATGCTTTAAAAGAATATCCTTATGTAAATGAAAAAATTGGTGAAGTTGCAGATAAAATTCGAGATGCACAAGATGAGACAGATATTGAAACGATTATCGAGCTCTTAAAAAATGATCCGGAGAGTGAGAAAGGCTTCTTTGCAGAGCCTGTTAAATTAACGGAACATGAGTTATACCCAATTCCAAATTACGGTTCTGGTATGACACCATTCTATACGACACTTGCTCTATGGGTGGGTGCATTGTTACTCATTTCACTCGTATCCGTGGAAGTACGTCATGACCGAATATATACATCACAAGAAGAATATTTTGGTCGCTATCTCACGTTCTTGACGATTGGCTTTTTCCAATCACTGATTGTGACATTAGGGGATATATTCATTCTAGATGTGTATATAAAAGAGCCCATTTGGTTTGTCGTCTTTGGTTTAATCATCGTACTTGTGTTTATGTCGATTGTGTATACCCTCGTATCCGTATTTGGAGACGTAGGTAAAGCTATGGCGATTATTCTATTAGTATTACAAATCGCTGGATCAGGAGGAACATATCCTGTAGTGTTATTACCAGAGTTCTTCCAAAAAATTCATCCATTCTTACCATTCACGTACGGTGTTGAATTGATGCGTGAAGCAGTTGGTGGGATTGTTTGGGAAAAAGCGATTAACAGTATGTTAATGCTTGGATTGTTTGCGGTAATCTTCTTCTTAATTGGTATATTCTTGAAGAAACCGATTAACAAACGACAGGAAGTTCTCATGAAGAAATCAAAAGAATCAGGGCTATTCCATTAAGGTGAAAAGCACGTACCGTTATTTTGGTACGTGCTTTTTATAAAAATTTAAAAATTCCCTTGCAATCATTGATAAGTTTTGCTAATATTATAGATAAGTTAATTGATTGTGCATTTTTTAACAAACTTTTATAAGGGATTTGCGGGTGTAGTTTAGTGGTAAAACCTCAGCCTTCCAAGCTGATGATGAGGGTTCGATTCCCTTCACCCGCTCCATACATATGTGACAACGCAGTATCTCGTAACCCATGAATACGAGGTGCTGCGTTTTAATTTATTGGAAATGAATTGTCGTAGCGGATGTTTTTTGCGACAATACGTATAGAATGTGTAAAAATGTAAAGCGATGGTAAATGCAAATCAAAGGATTAAAAATAATTAACATAAAGGTATGGAATGAAATGGATACAACAAGATTAAAAGAACGGATTATTGCATACTCAAAAGAAATAGGTATTGATAAAATTGGTTTTACGACTGCGGATCCTTTTATCGAATTAAAAGATCGCTTGAGACGTTCGCAAGAATTAGGCTATCATTCAGGATTTGAAAAAGGAACAATTGAAGAACGGACTGAACCTAAAGTTCTCTTTCCTGAGGCGGCCTCAATTATTTCGATCGCAGTTGCCTATCCGGCTAAGATGATAGATTCACCAAAAAATACAAAAGGTGAACGCCGTGGTGTGTTTTGTCGTGCCTCTTGGGGCAAGGATTATCATCATGTATTGCGAGAAAGATTAGCGAAGTTACAAGAATTTATAAAACAAGAAGCCCCACATTTTGATGGGAAACTAATGGTCGATACGGGTGAGCTTGCAGATAAAGCAGTTGCTGAAAGAGCGGGTATTGGTTTTAGTGCAAAAAACACGTTAATCATCACCCCTGAATTTGGATCATATGTTTATTTAGGTGAGTTGATTACGAATATTCCATTTGAACCAGATACACCGATTGAAGATGGTTGTGGAGATTGCACCATTTGTATAGATGTTTGTCCTACTGATGCGATTGTCCAAGGCGGACAATTGAATTCTCAAAGATGTATTGCTTTTTTAACCCAGGTAAAAGATTTTGTTCCTGAAGAGTTTCGAACAAAAATTGGAAATAGACTTTATGGGTGTGATACGTGTCAGGCGGTTTGTCCTTGGAACAAAGGTGTTGACTTTCATTTGCATGAAGAAGTTGAACCAGAACCTGAATTAACCAAGCCATTATTGAAACCAATTTTGAAGTTATCAAATCGTCAGTTTAAAGAAAAGTATGGACATATGGCAGGTTCTTGGCGTGGTAAAAAGCCGATTCAACGTAATGCAATTATAGCCTTAGGTGTATATAAAGATATAACGGCAGTTGATGATTTAATTG
>DVIO01000030.1 GCA_018711205.1 Candidatus Avamphibacillus intestinigallinarum
AGGAATTGTGAAGGGGAGGGTGTTCACATGAAAGCATATATATTGAAACGTAAAAAAGCAATTACTGTCATTAATGCGATTTTGATTGTATTCGGATTTGTTGGTAGGTTCGCCTTGGAAAATATAACGATTTTTAATGTATCACTCTTTGCTGCGTCTATCATCGGGGTAGCACCTATTGCGATTCAAGCGTACCAAGCATTACGGGTAAAAGTTGTCAGTATTGATTTGCTTGTAACGATTGCAGTTATTGGGGCTATTCTAATCGGAAATTATGAAGAGTCTGCAATTGTGACGTTCTTATTCTTATTCGGTTCTTATCTCGAGCAACGTACATTGAATAAAACGCGTTCTGCGATTAAAGAATTAACTGAACTTGCTCCAGAGAGTGCGTTAAAACAAACAGATACTGGAGCATTTATTGAGATAGATGTTGATGATGTTGAAGAAGGTGACGTTTTATTAGTGAAAACGGGGGCGAAGATTCCAGTAGATGGAACCGTCTTAACAGGTGAAGGGCATATTAATGAAGCAAGTATTACTGGAGAATCTGTTCCTTTAACGAAAAAGGTCGATTCTGAAGTATTTGCTGGAACGATTTTGGAAAATGGCACGATACAAATGAGAGCTGATCGTGTCGGTGAAGATACGACCTTCGGAAAAATCATTGAGTTGGTTGAGGAAGCACAAGATTCTAAATCAGAAGCTGAGCGATTCATTGATCGATTTTCAAAATATTATACACCCGCTGTTTTAGTGTTGAGCTTTGTTGTTTGGTTATTCTCAAAAGATATTGAGCTAGCGATTACGATTCTTGTATTAGGTTGTCCTGGTGCATTGGTCATAGGTGTACCTGTTTCGAATGTTTCAGGAATAGGAAACGGTGCGCGGAATGGAGTGCTTTTAAAAGGTAGTGAAGTCATCAATAGCTTTAGCAAAGTAACGACAATCGTATTTGATAAAACAGGAACCTTAACCGTTGGCAATCCCACCGTTGCTGAAAAAGCATTTTACGGAAATGAATCTAATGAGGTTCTTGGGATGTTAGCAAGTGTAGAGCGTGAATCAGATCATCCATTGGCAAAAGCTGTACTTGAAGATATTGGTGTGACGAAGTTTTTCACTGTTAAAAAAACGGAAGTCGTTAAAGGTGGAGGTATTGTAGCAAGTGTAAATGGTCAGCGTGTTGCTGTTGGGAATGTCGCTTTAATGCAACAAGAAGACGTCGAATTAAGTGAAGAAGCTAAACGAGACATCGAACGTTTTGAAAGAAATGGCGATTCGCTGGTCCTAACAGCAATCAATCAGGAACTAAAAGTATTAATGGGCATTCGTGATCAAATTCGTCCTAATGTTAAACAAGACCTACAAAGATTGAAACAATTAGGTGTAAAAAACCTTATAGTGCTGTCTGGTGATAATCAAGGAACTGTCGATTTGGTTGCGAGCGAATTAGGCCTAACAGAAGCGCATGGCCATATGCTTCCCGAAGATAAATCAGCATATATTGAAACATTAAAAGCGGAAGGACAAATCGTTGCTTTTGTCGGTGATGGTGTGAATGATAGTCCGTCATTAGCGATTGCAGATATTGGGATTGCGATGGGAAGCGGGACAGATGTAGCGATTGAGACATCAGATGTCGTCTTAATGAATTCTGATTTTAGTCGATTACCACATGCTTTAGGTTTAACAAAATCAACATCAGCTAATATGAAACAGAATATAATCATTGCAGTCGGTGTCGTATTGATTTTGCTCGCAAGTTTATTATTTAGTGCTTGGATGAATATGACAATTGGTATGCTAGTTCATGAACTAAGTATTTTAGTCGTCATATTGAATGGTATGAGATTATTAAAATACCGCTTGAAAAAGTGAGTGTAGCCGACTAGAAAAGGGTAGTACAGTCATTAAAATAAGATTTTAATCAAACTTGATGTACGTCAAGTTTTAATACGGAACGATGAGATATACTTAAATTGTAAGAGAGATATAGATTTAAATAAAATGAATCATAAAAGAGAGGGGAATCACTCATGAAAAAAGCAGTTATTCAATTAGAAACATTATCATGTCCGTCTTGTTTACAAAAAATCGAAAACGCTGTAAAAGGTTTAAATGGTGTTCAACAAGAGAGTTTGAGGGTATTATTCAATGCAAGTAAAGTGAAAGTTGAGTTTGATTCAAATATCATCACAATTGAACATATCGAAAAAGCGATTGAAGATTTAGGTTATCCAGTCGTTAAATCAAATGTTAAAGCTGCTTAATTTGTTTTGAATAGAATCGCTTATGGATAAAAGAATATTGTCTAAGAGCCTAAGGGATGCCTTGGGCTTTTAGACTAAAAAGGAGGGTGTCACGATGGAAGAGAAGCAAAGTTGCCACCATGCACAATGTGTACGATTAGTTCCGATTTTTAATCACTTGGAAGATGCTGAAATGGATATGATTGCTGCTTCAGCAAGGGTACTACATTTACAAAAGGGTGAGATACTCTTTCATGCCGGAGAGCGTGATGACACATTATATATCGTAAACTCGGGTAAAGTTAGAATGTATCGTTTATCAGATTCTGGGAAAGAACAACTTGTTCGAATCTTACATCCTGGAGATTTTACGGGGGAATATACGATTTTCCAACCAGGAAGTACACATGAAAACTATGCAGAAGCCCTTGAAAATACGTCAATTTGTCAAATCAATCAAGTAGATGTCCAAAGATATTTGGTAGAATACCCAGAGATCTCTTTGAAAATATTATCAGAAGTGACGAGACGTTTGGAAAACTCGGAACGGCAAACGGCACAAGTAGCCATTGAAAATGTTGAATCTCGGCTTATCGCTTATTTACTCGAACTTGTCGAAAAAGAAAGCAACTCTCAACCAATCGTTACATTGCCGATGTCTAAAAAAGATTTGGCATCCTATCTTGGTACAACTCCAGAATCAATTAGCCGAAAATTCACGTCACTTGAACAGCATGGCTTGATTGAGCAGCTGCCTAAAAAGCGGATTAAAATATTAGATGTAGATGAATTATTATTTCATGCAGAATGAAAGGAATAGGTGAATGGTTACATATGGTGTTGCAATTAAAACGAGAGCGCATGGAATAATTAAAGGAGAGACAAAACATGAGTGAAAATAAGCTGAATTTATCATTAGAAGACTTGTTTAAAGCACGCTTCAGGCAATCTTTTCGTGGATACAATATGAGCGATGTTGATCAAATAATGGAAGACGTGATTGAAGATTATGCAACCTTCACGAAAGAAATAGATCGCTTGAATAAAGAAATAGAGAAATTGAAAAAAGGTTATCGGTGAGTGTGAGAATAACAATCTCTCAATTCTTTGACATATAAAAAGAAAATCTTCCTAGTAAATGTTGCTTTTGATTTATATAAATGCACTGCTATAATAATATTGACATACAAACTTACGCTGAGTTAAAGCGAAAGTTTTATTCTAATGCTGAA
>DVIO01000031.1 GCA_018711205.1 Candidatus Avamphibacillus intestinigallinarum
GACGATGGCGGGGAGGTCACACCTGTTCCCATGCCGAACACAGTAGTTAAGTTCCCCAGCGCCGATGGTAGTTGAGACTTTGTCTCTGCGAGAGTAGGACGTTGCCAGGCGATACAAACCGAGTAAAGCTCACATGCTTTGCTCGGTTTTTTGATTCCGTTCTTTTATTCTATGCTGCGATATTTCATTACCTCCCATCCAGACTCTTCCCATATACATATTTTATTCCACTCACGAAAAGAGCTTTTGACCAAGATTGAAGCCATCACAAAGCATTTCATTTAAGTCGTGATTGTTCCCTCAAATGATTTTTAATCAATTTTTTCGTAAATGAACATAACATAATATTCATAAACTCGTTACTTTGATGAATGAAAAGGCTATATAAAGGTAATACCGTTACTAGATGACATTTCGCGTCGTTCGCTCATTTATGTAGTTTGTCGTTATTGATATACGAAGTCGGATAAAGAAGTGAGGTGTTTTTATGCTTGAGGAAAATATCGGTGTGATGATTTTGCGCATTTTAATCGCTTTGATTCTTTCTGGCATGATTGGGTTCGAGCGCGAGATGAATAATCACTCAGCAGGCTTTCGTACGCATATCTTGGTAGGTGTCGGGGCATGTTTGATGATGTTGCTTTCCTTATATGGCTTTCGCGATTTCCAGAATGATGTTAGCATCCGTTTTGATCCAGCTAGAATTCCTTCATATGTGATTAGTGGGATTGGTTTTCTAGGCGCTGGTACGATTATTGTCTATGGCGGAACAATCCGAGGATTAACGACAGCAGCTTCAATATGGGCGGTCGCTGGCCTTGGTTTGGTCATTGGGAATGGAATGTATGATTTAGCAGTGTTTACAACAATCGTCATTTTATTAAGTCTTATCTTTTTAAATCACTTTGAAACGAATTTTGTGAAAAGAGAAGTCTTAAAAACGTTAGAAATAAAAATTGATAAAAATGCTGAAGTCAATGATATTATAGCGCTATTGGAGACATTACAAGTGATGGTATTGGATATTGAGATTCAAAAAAATCGCTCAAATATTCAAATTCTGTCTTTACGTGTAAAATTTTCGGCAAAATTAAACCGAACCAATGTGTATCAAGAAGTCTTGAAATTAGACAAAGTTCAAAGCATATCTGATCGAGCCTAACATGCATAAATCTTGGTGAAATGGGGTATCCTTAAACAACTCTTTCAAACAACCTTTTTTCATATAACAGTAGATTGAGGAGGACACCTATTTGTAAATGAACCATTTGGCAATTGAAATCATTTCGAGTATACTATATTCAAGGTCAAATATAGTCAAAGTCAAGAGGTTATATAATATTTTTACATATATCATGATTGTAAAAAGGTGATAACAATGAGTAGTATGTCCAATCTAATTGAACAGTATTTAAAGCAAATATTGCAAACGAAAGGGCAAGATGTAATCGAAATTAAACGTAGTGAAATTGCAGATCGTTTCCAATGTGTGCCGTCGCAAATTAATTACGTCATCAATACACGTTTCACAGTAGAAAAAGGATATATTGTAGAAAGTAAACGTGGTGGTGGTGGATACATTCGCATCATTCGTGTACGATATCAAGACCAAGCTGAATTGATTGGTGAGATTATTAGTTTAATCGGTAAGAGTATTACACAACAAGGTGCAGTCGATATTACGGAAAGATTGGTTGAAGAAGAGATTGTATCATTACGTGAGGCAAAAATCATGCTAAGTGCGATTGATCGTGAGACACTTTCTTTTCAGTTACCGATTCGAGATGAAATACGAGCAAGAATTTTTAAAGCGATGCTAACCACTTTACAATTTTTAAGTGAGTAAGGGGGAAACAGTATGGACTGTCAAGAATGTCATAAACGGCCAGCGACTTTACACTTTACTCAAGTCGTGAATGGAGAAAAAAGACAAATTCATGTATGTGAAGAATGTGCGAAAGAAAAAGGATATCTTACATATCCTGAAGATAGTTACACATTTGAGGATTTATTATCGGGTTTATTTAATTATAAATTTGATATGGTTGGGAATCATGTCTCATCGTCACCTCAACAACAACGGGAAGAATTGCAATGTCCACAGTGCCATCTGACATTTTCTAAATTCCGGCGAATGGGTAAGTTCGGTTGTGCTACATGCTATACGACTTTCGCGGATAAATTAGATCCAGTCTTTCGCCGCGTACATAGTGGGAATACAGTACATCATGGTAAAATTCCCAAAAGAAAAAGTAAACATTTGCACGTGAAAAAGGAAATCGAGCTATTGCAAAAGGAATTAAATGAGTTGATTCAGAAAGAGGCATTTGAGCAAGCAGCTGACGTACGGGATCAAATTCATGCACTTAAAAAACAAAAACTTGAGGCCTCTGACCCGAAAGAAGGTGATGGGGAATGAATTTGGAACATTTTATTGATGAAGCTGTAAGCCCCTGGATGCACGAGGAGGGGCCTGATAGCGACATCGTCCTAAGCAGTCGTATTCGCTTAGCTCGTAATTTCACCAATACAACATTTCCAATCATTGCGAAGGAAGAAGAATTAGAACACATTCTTGAGTTTTTCAAAGAGCATTATGCAACGCGTTCTTTTCAACAATATAAAGATTTTGAATTCATTCCAATCAATGACTTATCTCGTATAGAAAAGAGATTGCTCGTTGAGAAACATTTGATTAGTCCGTATATGATTAAGCATGTACGTCCGTCAGCTGTCATGATTTCTAAAAATGAACAGGTGTCGATTATGGTGAATGAAGAGGATCATATTCGTTTACAAATGTATTTGCCTGGTTTTCAACTTGAAGAGACATTACAAAGAGCAAATGAATTAGATGATTGGTTAGAAGAGCATATCGATTATGCCTTTGATGAAAAACGCGGTTATTTAACGAGCTGCCCAACAAATGTCGGTACGGGTATGCGTGCTTCTGTTATGATGCATCTACCTGCGCTTGTGTTAACAAGACAAATCAATCATATGATTCCAGCGATTAATCAAGTCGGATTAGTCGTCCGTGGCATTTATGGTGAGGGTAGTGAAGCAATCGGAAACCTCTTTCAAGTATCAAATCAGATTACATTAGGTAAGTCTGAGAGCGATATTGTTGAGGACTTAGGTAGTATTGTGCAACAATTGATCAAGCAAGAAAAAAGAGCGCGCGCCACTTTAGTTGAACAAACAGGTATGCGCTTAGAAGATAAGGTCTTTCGTTCATATGGGACATTAAAATATAGTAGAATATTAGAATCGAAAGAAGCTGCAAGATGTTTATCCAATGTCCGTTTAGGCATAGATTTGCAAATGATTAAAGGTATTTCCGGACAAATATTGAATGAGTTAATGATACTAACACAACCAGGATTCTTACAAAAATATGCAGAACGTATATTAACTCCACAAGAAAGAGATATTTTACGAGCAGAACTCATTCGTGAGCGCTTGAATATGGAAGAGAAGTAGGAGGAATCTATATATGATGTTTGGACGATTTACAGAAAGAGCACAAAAAGTACTTGCTTTGTCCCAGGAAGAAGCAACCCGTCTTGGGCATAATAATATCGGAACAGAACATATTTTACTTGGACTCATCCGCGAAGGTGAAGGGATTGCGGCAAAAGCATTGCAATCACTTGGCTTAGAAATAGAGAAGATTCAAGAAGAGGTAGAAGAACTCATTGGAGTTGGCCAAGAGCCACTGCAAACGATTCACTATACACCAAGAGCTAAAAAGGTTGTTGAGCTCTCACAGGATGAAGCTAGGAAACTGGGTCATTCTTATGTGGGGACAGAACATATTTTACTTGGACTCATTCGCGAAGGTGAAGGTGTAGCTGCACGTGTGTTAAATAACTTAGGTGTTAGCTTAAATAAAGCTCGTCAACAAGTCTTGCAGCTGCTTGGTACAAATGATTCTCAAGCAGGCAGACAAGGACGTAATCAAGCATCGCCTGCCAATACACCGACACTTGATTCACTAGCGAAAGACTTAACAGCTAGCGCTCGTGAAGGAAATGTTGACCCCGTTATTGGGCGTGATAAAGAAATTGAACGTGTGATTCAAGTGCTTAGCCGTCGTACGAAAAATAATCCTGTACTGATCGGGGAGCCAGGTGTTGGTAAAACAGCTGTTGCTGAGGGCCTTGCACATCAAATTATTAATAACGAAATCCCAGAAACATTACGTGACAAACGTGTGATGACGCTTGATATGGGTACAGTTGTTGCAGGTACGAAATACCGCGGTGAGTTCGAAGACCGTTTGAAAAAAGTCATGGAGGAAATCCGCCAAGCGGGTAATATTATTTTATTCATCGACGAGTTGCACACATTAATTGGTGCAGGTGGAGCAGAAGGGGCAATTGATGCATCAAACATCTTAAAACCTTCTCTATCGCGAGGTGAATTACAATGTATTGGTGCAACTACATTAGATGAGTATCGTAAATACATTGAGAAGGATGCGGCATTAGAACGTCGTTTCCAACCGATTCAAGTGGATGAACCAACGCTAGAAGAAACAACTTTAATTTTAAAAGGATTGCGTGATCGTTATGAGGCGCATCATCGCGTGAAAATTACGGATGAAGCCATCGAAATGGCAGTTCAATTATCAGAACGTTATATTACAGAGC